>NZ_JBFAYO010000024.1:0-111573 GCF_040681325.1 Nocardia sp. NPDC051787 | reverse complement strand
GCTCGCGTCCGAGTGGCCGCCGCGCAAGCGACGAAGTCGCAAGCGGCGGTCGCTCGGACGCGAGCCACAAGGAGGCCGCGAACACGCAGTGCCGCAGGCACTGCAAATCAGACACCGCACGGCAGGGGGCGATCGTCGCCGGCGAGTGCCGAGAGAACGGCCTCGGCGGTGCGCGGGTCGGAAAGCAATCCGCTGTGGTTCGCGGTGTTACCGGGGCAGCCGTCCTGGAGCCAGACATTGCGGTCGCCCTCGGCGGGGGCGGCGAGCAGGGCGGTGTCCTGCGGGGTGATCACTTCGTCGGCGCGGGAGGCGATGGCCGTGTACCGGAGACCGGGCACGGTCTCGCCTCCCGCGTTCAGCCGGTTCAGCAGCGGTGACCCGACCACCTGCTGCTGTCCCGGAGTTCCGTAGACCTGGGCGGCGATCTGCGCGTTGCCCAGGCCGAGCGAGGCCAGGTCAGGGTAGGTGCCGCGCAACCCGGCCCACGTCGAACCGCGATACGGCGTTCCCATGGTCACCACCTGCGACACCGCCTCCACGCCGCGGGCTCGCAGGTATTGCCGGATCACGGTGCCGCCGGTGGAATGCCCGACCAGCGCCACCCGGCTCGCCCCGGTCGCGCTCCGTACCGATTCCACGACATCGGCGAGTTCCGCGGCCATCCGATCGATGTCGGCCACGCCGTAGACCACACGCCCCAGCAACGCGGCACCGATCGGCCCCATACCGGTCGAGCTGGAACCGGTCTGGCCACTCACCGCGTCGACAACACCCGGCGCCACACCGAGATTCGCGGCGAACACGCAGTGCCCCTCGGCCCGCAACGCGGGCGCGAGCAAGAGGAAACTGCGGACGGCATCGGTGCCCGACCCGTGCAAGAGCACCACTGGCTCGGGCCGCGCATGCGTGGGACGGCAGGACCAATCGTTGGCGCCGTCCAGCGTCGGCAGCTGCGGCCCGGCGAGCGCGTTCGGCATGTGCAGCGCGGCCGTACAGGCGGCGGCGACCAGCAGACCGGCGATCCGCGCGGCGTACGAGCGAACAGTCATCTCGAAGTCCCGGGGATCAGATTCCCAGTGGGGCGGCCAGCGTCGGCCACGAGTCCTTCAGCGCGTCCTCCCAGTAGCCCCAGGTATGGGTGCCTTCCGGCCGGAAGTTGTATCGCGCGGGAATTCCCAGGCTGTCCAGCCGGGCCTTCATATTCTGCGAGCAATAATTGGTCGCTGCCTCGATGACTCCGCCGAGCACGATCTGATTCGAGAAACCCCATGCGCCGGGCAGCGAGTATTTTCCGCCGTAGACGTCGTAGACCCCGGGAAGCCCATTTCCGCTGGAGATGTAGATCGATTTTCCGCGCAGCCCCTCCGCTTGTACGTAGGGATCGTTGGCTCGCCACTGCGGGTCGTCCGCGGGACCCCACATGTTGTCCATCTCCGCCCATCCCCACTCCTCGACGGTGAGCCGGATGAACTCACGACCCACCGGATCGCTGGTCTGCGCGCAACCGCTGTAGGCCGCGACGCTGGAGAACAGGTCACCGGTGGTCGCGGCGAGGGCGAGCGTCGTGGTCCCCGACATCGAGAAACCCGCGACCGCGTTGCGTCCGCTGGTCCCGAGATACGCGTTGACCAGCGGGGGCAATTCGCTGCTCAGGAACGTCTTCCATTTCTGGCGCCCGAGCCTCGGATCGTCCTTCTGCCAGTCCGCGTAGTAGCTGAACATCCCGCCGATCGGCGTCACCGCGTGCACGTTCTTGTCCGAGAGGAATTGCATCGCCTCGGTTTTCGTGGCCCACGTGGACCCGTCGACGCCGCCGCCCGCGCCGAGCAGCAGGTACAGCACCGGACGTGGCGCACTGGTATCCGCGGCGCGCTGCACTTCGACCGGAATGTCGAGATCCATAGCGGCGGAATGCACCGTCAAGGTCAGACTGCGAGCGCTGTGCTCCTGCACGGAAACGATAGAAGACTCCGCGGGTGCCGCGTTCGCCTGCGCCGGTAGGACCGCCGACGCGGCCGCGCCGACGGTGGCGGCCAACAGCACGAGCCAGCGGAGGTGACTTCCTCTCATGATGCCCCTTATCCAAAATCCCGGAACGCCTTGCGTTCCGAGGTCAGGCTATGGTGCGCCGCAAGGCATTTCATGACTGAAGTTGCTGGGCCACTGATTCTGGGGGCACGCGCGAAATGGAATTCGCACCGAGGCCTGAACCGTTTGTCGCGGATATCGCGAGACCCGAATTACTTGGGCTCGCGTGATCGGAATAGTTGCGCTCGCGTCGGCCCAGCGGATTGAATGCCCCTATGGGTGTCAGCGCGGTCCAGGAAGTCGATGTGTGCGTGGTCGGACTCGGCCCGGCCGGGCGGGCACTCGCCCACCGCGCACTGCGGGCCGGACTGTCGGTGACCGCGATCGATCCACGCCCCGACCGCTTATGGCCGCCGACCTTCTCCTGCTGGGTGGACGAATTGCCGGATTGGCTGCCGTCCAGCGCCGTCGCGACCACGATCCCGGCACCCACGGTCTGGACGAAAACCGACCATCGCATCGACCGGCCCTACTGCGTGCTGTCCAAACCCGGTCTGCGCGCGGCGCTCCCGCTCGACGATGCCACCGTCGTCGCGGGCCGCGCCACCCGGGTGGACGCGCATGAGGTGGAACTCGCCGACGGTACGGTGCATACCGCCACAGCGGTGTTCGACACCCGCGGGCTGCCCACCCTCGGACGCCGCAGGGCGGCGAGCGCGCACGGTATTTTCGTCGACGCCGAGACCGCCGCGCCGATGGTCTCCGATGGCGAGGGTTTGCTGCTGGACTGGCGGCCGGAGAACGGCGCGGGCCCCGACGAGCCGCCGTCGTTCCTCTACGCGGTGCCGGTCGGCGACGGCACGGTGATCTTCGAGGAGACCAGTCTCGGGCTGCGCGGCGGCATGCCGCAGCACGAACTGCGCAAGCGCACGCTCAACCGCCTGGCCGCGCACGGCATCCGGCTCACCGGCACCGAACCGAGCGAGGCGGCGCACTATCCGCTCGACCAGCCACCGCCGCGAAAAGGTGAGGCCAGGGCGATTCCGTTCGGTTCGCGCGGCGGCATGATGCACCCGTGCACCGGCTACAGCGTGGCCGACTCACTGGCGCTGGCCGACACCGCGATCACCGCGCTGCGCCACGGCCGCGATCCCATCGCCGAACTGTGGCCGCCGCGCGCTCGACTGGTGTATTGGATGCGGATGCGTGGCCTCTACGGCCTGGGCAGGCTCACCACCCAACAGTCCATCGCCATGTTCGACGCCTTCTTCAGCGCCTCCCCGCGCGGCCAGCGCGCGCTGCTGTCCGCGCACGACGACTACACCGCACTCGGCGCCGTGCTGTTCAACACGGTCGCGCACACCTGGCCGTTCCGCTGGCGCTACGACCTGGTCGGCTGGACCAACCGGAATCGCTGGTTGGACTACGACTTCGATCAGGCGCCGGTCTCGGCCGCGCGCCGGTAGCCGCGAATCGCGGGATAGGCGAACACCGCGATCAGCCCGATCACCCAGGCGAGTGTCTTCAGCAGCGGTTCGGCCACCGGGCCGCCGTAGGACAGCCCCTTCATCGCGTCGATGGCGCAGCTCATCGGCTGGTTCCCGACCACGTCTTGCAGCCACGTCGGGTAGACGAAGGTCGGGACGAATCCGGAGTTGAAGAACATCAGCAAGGTGCTGATCAGGCCGATGGTGTTCACCAGCATCACACCCTCCGACATCGTCGCCACCGCGGTGACCAGCACCGCGAACGCCACGCCGAACAGCACCGGAATGCCGATCAGCGCCAGCGCCGCCAGCGGTCCCTGATCGAAGCGAAAGCCGATGGTGAAGCCGACGCCGATCACGAACAGCGTGGTGACCAGCACCCGGATCGCCTCGGCGAGCAGGCGCCCGGTCAATCCGGCCGCGCGATGGACCGGCATGGTCCAGAACCGGCCGAGCAGCCCGGTGAGCTTCTCCACCTTGAAGCCGAGCGCACTGACCACCGCACCGGACATGGCCGCGACGAGCGTGATCATCGGAACGGTTCCGTAGACGCTCGGCTGGCCGGTGGCCATGGTGATCGAGTCGCCGAGCACGATGCGGAACATCAGCAGGGTGAGTGCCGGATAGAGCAGCGTCTGGATCGTCGTCGCCGGATCACGCGCCCACACCCGCAGCAGTCGCTTGCACTGGACCAGGCTGTGCGTGGCCCAGTTGCGGACCGAAGCCTCCGGGCGCGCCGCCACCTCGGGCAGCGCCGACGGGCCGATCCGCTCGGGCGTCATGGTCGTCTCCACAGAACTCATGACCGCCTCACACTCGCCCAGATCGCCAACGGAACGAACGCCGCCGCTAGCCCGATCACCCACACCAGCGGCACCCACAACACCTGCCAGGTCACGCCGTCCGCCGCCATATCGCGCAGGGCGAAGGAGAACTGGGAGATCGGCTGGTTGCGCACGAAAGGACGAATCCACTCCGGGAAGCTGCGTTCGGGCACGAACCCGCAGGAGAGCATGCCGAAGATCAGCGTCGGCAGGGTCAGGGCCTGGCTCAGCGATTCCGGGCTCTTGGTCAGGCTGCCGAGCGCGTCGGCGCCGGTCGCCAGCACCGTGCCGATGGCGAGGGAGAAGACGCAGAACAGCACCGCCTGGCCGAACCCGGCGACAAAACGGAACCCGATGATGTGCCCGAAGATCACCGCCGCGGTGAGCGAGGTGACCGATCGGACCAGCCCGGCGGTGATGCGCGCGGAGAACGGCACCAGCGTGCCGATCGGCATGGTCTGCAATCGGGTGCTCAACCCGGTCATCGCCTCGAACGCGGCCACCTGCGCGTTCGACATCATCGTGAAGGCCATCGTCTGCAGCACGATGATCGGCATGACGTACTGCGCGTAATCGACGCCTTGGAACTTCATCACGTAGCGCAGCGGCAGGTAGAAGCCGACGGTGAAGACCAGCGGCGTGATCACCGCGGCGATCAGCTCGCCTTTGGTCGCCATGGTGCGGACGATGCGGCCGGTCAGCGCCCGCCACTGCGCGATGGCCGACGGCCGCGCCGCGGGCAGGTCGCCGAACAGCGTCGCCGCGGCCGGTGGGGTTTCCGGAGCGGTCGCAGCGGTCACGCGTGACCGCCCGAGTGTCCGGTGATGGACAGGAACACGTCGTCGAGCGAGGGGCGGCGCAACGCGATGTCGGCCAACTCCACGCCCGCGCTGTCCAGCCTGCGCAGCGCCTCGGTCAGCGTCACCGCGCCCTCGGGCGCCGGGATGGACAGCCGATCGCCGCCGTTCAGATCGGCCATGACCGCGGGCGGCACCAGGTCGCCGAGCGCGTACGCGGCGGTGCGCAGCTCGGTCGGATCCAGCGGGACGACTTCGCAGTAGCTGCCGCCGGTCTTCTCCTTGAGTTCGTCGGCGGTGCCCTCGGCGATCACCGTGCCCTTGTCGATCACGATGATGTTGTCGCTGAGCACGTCGGCTTCCTCGAGGTACTGCGTGGTGAGCAGCACCGTGATGCCCTGCGTCTTCAGCGCGGTCACCAGATCCCAGACGCCCTGGCGGCTGCGCGGGTCGAGGCCGGTGGTCGGCTCGTCGAGGAACACCACCTCGGGACGCACGACCAAGCCGCAGGCGATATCCACCCGGCGGCGCATGCCACCCGAGTAGTTGCGCACCGCACGGCGGCCCGCACTCACCAGATCGAATTCCTCGAGCAACGTGTCGGCGCGCTTGCGAGCCGCGGATTTGCCCAGGCCCATCAGCCTGCCGAACAGCTCCAGGTTCTCCCGGCCGGAGAGGTTCTCGTCCAGCGCCGCGTACTGCCCGGTCATCATGATCGACCGGCGCACGCCCGCCGGGTCCTTCAGCACGTCGTGCCCGGCGACCTCGGCGGTGCCGGAGTCGGGGCGCAACAGGGTGGCGAGGACCTTCACCATGGTCGTCTTGCCCGCACCGTTGGGGCCGAGGATGCCGAGAACGGAGGCGCGTTCGGCGACGAAGCTGATGCCCTGCAGTGCATGCACGTCGCCGAATGACTTGCGGACGTCCACTACCCGGACCGCTGGCTCACCCGCACGCGAATCTGCTTGGTTGGAACTCGGCATCAACTCTCCACTATCGGCCGGTGCGGCGACGAGGTCGCCCGAGCGCATGTTGCGCTCGGATTGGTGATCCGTCGCGCTCGGCGTGATGTTACCGGCCCGCTCGCGGCGGCTTTCGCCTCGCGGCCCGGTACATAGAGGCGCGGCCGGACGTAGTCCGTCCACAGCCCGCGCCGGGCCGAGCGAAGGCTGAGGCAGCCGCCTAGTGCGGCGCGCATCAATTGTGTCCTTACTCACATTTCCTGCTCCCGGTTCGTCGCGCAAGGAATCAATGCTGGTGAGGACGATCCGGGGCGTCCAGGTGGTGGTGGCCGAGCCTTGTCGGCCCGCCGTGCCTGCCCATAGTCTGCTCTGTGGGGGACCACACTCACTCGTCCGCGGCTGTGCCCCGCTGAGCGGTCCGCACGCTGGTTTCGACACTGCGAGAGGTGATCATGGCCGAGTCCGCGCAGCCATGGGTGGCGGCGCGTCCGGGAGGAACGGGCCGAACGAACGTGCTCACGTCCTACGATCCGCGCACCGGCGAGGTGGTGGGCAACTACGCCGTCATGGGCACCGGTGAACTCAACCGCGCCGTGCGCACTGCCCGCGCCGCCGAAAAGTGGTGGGCGGAGCTGGGATTCAGCACTCGTAAGCGCTGGCTGCTGGATTGGAAACGCGATATCGCCCGGCGCTCGGGCGAATTGGTCGCCCTGCTGTGCGAAGAGACCGGAAAGCCGGAGGTGGACGCCGCGATCGAGGTGATGCTCGCGGTGGAGAACCTGGATTGGGCCGCGCGCAACGCCGCCCGCGCGCTGGACCGGCGGCGCATCGGTTCCAGCTGGCTCAGCCGCAATCAGCGGGCCTCGGTCGGCTACTTGCCGCTCGGCGTGGTCGGGGTGCTGGGGCCGTGGAACAATCCGGTGTTCACCCCGCTCGGTTCGATCGCCTACGCGATGGCGGCGGGCAACGCGGTGGTGTTCAAGCCGCACGAGCTCACCACCGGCGTCGGAGTGTGGCTGGCGGACAGTTGGGCTCGGCTGGCGCCGAATCAACCGGTGCTGCAGGTGGTTACCGGCGACAGCGCGACCGGCACGGCGCTGTGCCGGGCGAAGGTCGACAAGATCGCCTACGCCGGCCCTGAGGCGGGTGCCCGCGAGGTGATCGCGGCGTGCGCGCAGACCATGACGCCGGTCGTCGTCGAGCGCAGCGGCAAGGGCAGCATGGTCGTACACGTGGACGCGAAGCTCGACGACGCCGCCGAGGCCGCGGTGTTCGGCGCGATGGCCAACGCCGGGCAGAACGCCACCGGTATCCAGCGGGCCTACGTCGCCCAGTCGGTCTACGACCGCTTTCTGGAACTGGTCGCGGACCAGGCCCGTAGGCTGCGGCCGGGCGCGGACCGGAAGGCGTCCTACGGCCCGATGATCATGGAGTCACAGGTCGAGGTGGTGCGCAGGCAGGTGCGCGACGCGGTGGCCCGCGGCGGACGCGCGGTGGTCGGCGGGCTGGATTCGATCCGCGAGCCCTACATCGAGCCGATCGTGCTGGCCGAGGTGCCGGAGGAGAGCAGCGCCATCACCGGCGAGGGCATCGGCCCGGTGCTCATCGTGAACAAGGTGGCGAGCATGGACGACGCCGCCGAACGGATCAACGCGGTCGGCACCGACGTCGCGGTGTCGGTGTTCACCCGGGACGTGCACGAGATCGAGGACTTCGCCGAGCGGCTGCGGGTCGGGGTGGTGACGATCAACTCCTCCACCGCCTACGCGGGCATCCCGGCGTTGCCCTTCGGCGGCGTGGGCGAGTACGGGCAAGGCCACAGCCACGGCGACCAGGGCCTGCGCGAGTTCAGCAGGACGCTTGCCATCGCGCGGAAGCGCTACCAGGCGCCGGTGAACCTGTCCACGTTCGACCGGCACCCGCGTCACCTGCGACTGGCCAGAACGATCTTCCGGATCCGGCACGCACGCACCTGAGCCGCGCGGGCTCAGCCGAGCAGCACCGCGTCCATCAGCGCCGTGACGCGCGCGAGTTGCGCTGGGCGGGAATCGAATCGGATCAGCCTGCCCACATCGATCACCTGCCCGATGGCGGCGTGCACGCGGAAACGCGCTTCGACCGGATCTCCGTCGAGCAAGTTGGCCCACTCGAGCACGTTCTGCCGCTGGATGGCGCGCAGCTTCTGCTGTTCGGACTGCGGCAGGTTGCTGAATTCGGCGTAGTAGACCGGCATGATCTCCGGCATGGCGAAGCTGAGCTTGGCGTAGCGGTCGGCCAGGCGCCGCGCCGCGTCCTCCCGGCTGGTCGCCTCGGCCAGCGCCTCGGTGATCGCGATGGCCAGCCGGTCGCCGGTGCGGTAGAAAGCCGCGGCGAGCAAGTCGGACTTGCTCGCGAAGTACCGGTACACGCTGGAGGCGTTGATCCCCACGGCGGCGCCGATCTCCTCGATGCTCGCCTCGTGGTAGCCCTGCCTGCCGAAGATCCGGATCGCCTCGGTGAGCAGCTGTTCCCGCTTCGAGGTCACCGGGATGCCGCGCGCGGGCTGGGCCGGGTCCGGTTCGGCCGGCGCGGCGGGCAGTTCGGTGCGCAGCACGGCCCAGGCCAGCTCGTGCAGTAGCGGGAGCAGCCTGGCACTGGACAGCGCGGTGCGATGCGCCGCGATACTCGCGATCGCGCTCAGCACGCCCGCGGCCAGCATCGCCACGTCCGCGGGCGGCGCGGCGGGCCGCAGCAGCGCGATCGGCTCGGCGAGGGTGTTGTTCAGGTCGTCGTAGATCTTCTTGATCCGAACGCGGTCGTCACGTTCGAGGTAGCGCCGTTCCCAGCGGTAGAGCCCGGCCTCGCGGCGGATCTCGATGGTGTGCTCGCTGATCGCGCGGATCAGGGCGTCCAAGCGCTGTGCGGGGTCGAGCCGTACGTCGTCGGCGGCTCGAGCGACGGTCAGCAGATGCCGTGCGCCCTCCTCGGCGGCAGCGACCAACAGCGCGTACTTGTTCGTGAAATGCCGGTACAGCGCGGGACCGGAGATCCCGACCTCGGCCGCGATCTCGTCCACACCCACCGGGTAGTACCCGCGTTCGCTGAACGCTCGCGCGGCCGCCCGGATGATCTGGACCTTGCGGTCCTTCGGGCGGCGCCGCACCTGCGGTGCGCCCTGCGCACCCGCCCTGCTTCCCGGGTCGGGCCGTGCGGGAGCGAGACCGATCTCGCTGCGATCCGCGACCATGCACCTCTCCGTTCTCCGGCGGCGCTGGTTGACAGCGCCCGACAATGGAACCTAAGTTAACCACAATTCGCAAAGTTAACCATTATTCATGGCCCGGCAGCTGCCGAATTCCAGCGTAGGAGCAAACATGAGCAACACCGATTCCGTGGATGCCGCCGACGTGCCGACGGCGTCCACGGGGTTCACCGCGGTCAAGGACGGCAAGGCGCTCCGGGTCACGATCACCAAGCCGAAGCGCAAGAACGCCATCGACTACGACACGATGGTCGCGCTCGGAGACACCTTCCACGCCGCGGCCGAGGATCGCGCGGTGCGCGTGATCGTCCTGACGGGCGAGGGCGGCGACTTCTGCACCGGCGCCGACCTGTCGGCGAGCGCGAACGAGGCGCGCCGCGGCATCACCTCGGACATGGTGATGGACGCGGCGAACCGGCTGGTGCGCGCGATCGTGGACGCGCCGGTCCCGGTGATCGCGCGTATCCGGGGCGCCGCGGCGGGCGTCGGGGTCGGCATCGCGCTGGCCGCCGATCTGGTCTATGCCAGCGAGGATTCCTACCTGCTGTTGGCTTTCATCAACATCGGCTTGATGCCCGACGGCGGTGCGGCCGCGCTGGTCGCCGCGGCGGCCGGCCGCCCGCTTGCCGCGCGGATGGCGCTGCTCGGCGAGCGGCTGCCCGCTCCTGCCGCCGAGGCGGCCGGGTTGTTCACTGCGGTCGTCCCCGATAGCGAACTCGACGACGCGGTCGCGCAGGCCGTCACGAAGATCGCCGCGGGGCCGCGCCGCGCGCTGGAACTCACCAAGCAAGCGCTGAACCAGGCCACGCTGACCTCGCTGGACGCGGCGCTGGACGCCGAAAAGGCCGGGCAGACCGAGTTGTTGCGGTCCCCGGATTTCGCCGAGGGCGCCACGGCGATGCTCACCAAGCGCAAGCCCGTCTTCGCCGACTGATCGGCCCGCCGCGATGCCCCCGGCGACAGGCGACTATGTTCATCGGCTATGACTTACCTGGTTACCGGGGCAACTGGGTTCATCGGTCGGTTCCTCATCCCCGAGCTCCTGAAACGCGAGGGTGACATCCATGTACTGGTCCGGCCGGGTGACGCCGCGGCCGACCGGTTCGCCTGCTGTGCGCAGGAATGGGCGGGCGGCGACCGCGTCCGCTTGGTGCGCGGCGATCTCGGCGCCCCCGGGCTCGGCATCGACCCGGCCTGGCTGACGCGGCATCGCGGCGGTATCGAGCACGTCTTCCACCTGGCCGCCGGCTTCGACCTGACCGAGCGTGGCGGCGGAACCAGGCATCTGGTCGACGTCGCCGAGGAACTGAATGCCGAACTGCTGCACCATGTCTCGACCGTGGAGGTGGCCGGGTCCAGCGAAGGCCTGTTCACCGAGGACATGTTCGACCACGGTCAGTCGCTGGCCACGCCGATGCAGCGGGCCGAATTCGAGGCCGAGCGGATCGTGCGGGAATCCTCCCTGCGCTGGCGCATCTACCGTCCGTCGATCGTGATCGGCCATTCCAAGACCGGTGAGATCGATCGCATCGATGGGCCGTACTACTTCTTCCGCCTGTTGCGGATGGGCGCGCAACTGCCCAGGCTCCTGCCTGTGCTGGTACCCAAGCTCGGCGAGACCAACATGGTCCCGGTCGATTTCGTCGCGCGTGCTCTGGACCACATCGCGCACCGGCCCGGCTCGGACAAGACCACCTATCACCTGGTCGACCCGCGCAGGCAGAGCGCGGTCGAGGCACTGAACCTGTTCGCCGACGAGGCGGGCGCGCCGCACCTGGTGGAGGTGATGCCCAAACGCACCCTCGACATGCTGCTGCGCGTCCCCGGCGCCAACTGGCTGCTGCCCCGCGTCGGCGTCCCGCTGGATATCCTGGAGCACAGCGAATTCACCTGCTGGTTCGACTGCCACCACACCAGCGCGGCGCTTGCGGGCAGCGACATCAGGGTGCCGCCCCTGGACGCCTACGCGCCGCGGATCTGGAAGTACTGGATCGAGAACTGGGTCTGATTCCCGCATCCAGCTAGGACCGTGGCCACTGGTGAAGTGCACCAAGGGAATCGCGAAAAGCCGACCGCCTGGTTACCCAGGGGCAACCAGGCGGTCGGCGCGGTTGCGCCGGGCGATCCGGATCGGGTCAGCGGCTCAGATGCCGAGGCCCTTCGCGAGCACCGGCCACGAGATCTGGAACTCGTCGCGCCAGTAACCCCACGAGTGGGTGCCCGAGTTGCGGAAGTTGTACGTGGCCGGGATACCCAGCTGCTCCAGCTTGTTCTTCAGGTTGTTCGTGCAGTAGTTGGTGCCCGCCTCGATCACGCCGCCGATGATGATCTGGTTGGCCAGACCGTACGGGCCGGGGAGGGCGTACTGACCATTGAGCGTGTCGTGCTGGCCGGGCAGGCCGTTTCCGGTGGAGATGTAGAGGTCCAGCCCGCGCAGCCCTTCGGCGTTCACGTACGGATCGTTGGCCACCCACTCCGGACCGCCCTGCGGACCCCACATGTTCTCGGTGTCACCGCCGCCCCAGGTCTCCACGGTCAGTTTCACGAACTCCGAGCCGACCGGGTCACTGGTCTGCGCGCAGCCGCTGTAGGCCGCGGCGGCCTTGTACAGGCCCGGCTTGGCGATCGGCAGCGCGAGCACCGTGGTGCCAGAGGTGGACAGGCCCGCGATGGCGTTCACGCCGTTGGTACCGAGCGCGCCGTCGACCAGCGGGGGCAGCTCCTCGGTGAAGAAGGTCTTCCACTTGTTGCGGCCCAGCACCGGATCGTCCTTGATCCAGTCGGTGTAGTAGCTCCACTTGCCACCGATCGGCTGAATCACGTTGACGTTCTTGTCCGACAGGAACTGCAGCGCGTCGGTCTTCGCCTGCCACGATGCGTCGTCCTCGCCGCCGCCCGCACCGTTGAGCAGGTACAGCGTGGGACGCGGCACCGACGCGTCGGCCGGGCGCTGGACGTCGATGATGATCTTCTCGTCCATTGCCGCCGAGTACACGTACAGCCGGATGCTGCGCGAGTCCTTGTACTCGGCCTTGGTGATACGCGAACCGTCCGGGGCGACCGGGTTGCCCAGCAGGGTCTTGGAATCGATGATCGGGTCAGCTGTCGCACTGGACGCGCCGACACCGGTCATCACTCCCGCGAGCACTGCCGTTGCCGCGATCGCTGCCGCGGCACGCAGGCCGCCGCGCCGGGTCTGTCGACGTATCAATTTCGCACCTTCGCTTCGTCTCGAGATTCGCTCTGCATGCCCCACGCGCCGGGGTGGATGCCCTGGACACCACGCCCGACCATACGGCCTATGTAGTCGTGACAACAGGGGACATTGTTACCGCACCGTTGCCCCATCATGCCCGAACCGATTCGATTCGATCATGACTCCCCCGGGTTGCGTGCGGTTTCCCACCCTCGGGGATGGAGTAGTTCGGACAATCGAGGACCGATCTGCGCCAGCGCTTCCGGGGAAGTCATCTGGTCGTGCGCGACGCCGACGGGATGATCGTCGACCGGGCCGTCGACGTACGGTTGCCAGCCGGCCGCCGCGATATCGTGCCCGGCCGCACTGAAGTAGTGCAGACGACCACGGAAGAGCCGCGGCCGGTGCTCGGCGATCAGCTCGGCCGAGCGCACCGCGCTGCGGTAGATCCGGCGCACCCGCTCGGGTGTGAGCACCGCCATATCCGGCGGGATCGTGGCGTGCAACGCGGCGAGCGCGTCCTCGCTCAGGTCGTGGATGTCGCCGTTGCCGGGCAGCAAGGCGTCCGCGCCGATGCCGAGCTCGGCCAGCGCCTCGCGAACCGCCGCGCGGAAGTCGGTGACGTCGATGTCCGGGTGGCTGTCCAGCATGGTCAGCAGCCCGATCTCCTCGCCGACGGCCTGCAACTGGGTTGCCACGGCGTGCGCCAGCACACCGCCGAGCGACCAGCCGAGCAGCCGGTAGGGCCCGTGCGGCTGCACCGCGCGGATCTCGGCCACGTAGCGGCGCGCCATGTCGGTCAGCGACGCCGGCAGGTAGCCGTCTTCGGTCAACGCGGGCGATTGCAGGCCGAAGATCGGCGTGCTCGCAGGCACGTAGCGCGCGAGACCCGCATAGCACCAGGACAATCCGTACATCGGGTGCAGACAGAACAGCGGCTGTGCCGCGGCCATGTCGTGTGGCACCATCGTCCGGATCGGCAGCAGCACCCCGAGCGCGGCGTTCGAATCCTGGTCGTAGTCGTGGGCGTCTTCCAGCGCCGCGAGGATGCGCGCGGCCAGCGACGCCGGGGTGGAATCGGTGAAGAACCATTGCACCCGCACCTCGGCGCCGGTGAGCGCGCGCAGCCTGCTCACCGCGCGCGTCGCGACCAGCGAGTTGCCGCCCAGATCGAAGAAGTCGTCGTCCATGCCGACGCGGCGTCCGTCGCCGGGGTCGAGCACCTCGCCGAACACGTCGAGCACGGTGCGCTCCAGCGCTGTGCTCGGCGCACGATAGGGACGCGCCGCCAGCTGCGGCACGGGCAGCGCCTTGCGGTCGAGTTTGCCGCTGGCGTTCAGCGGGAGCTCGTGGAGCGCGACCACCGCCGAGGGCACCATGGAGGACGGCAGCGCGCCGCGCGCGTGCAGCAGCAGTGCCGTCTCGTCGATGGTCTCGCCCGGCACAGCGACCACGTAGGCGACCAGCCGGTCCCCGGTCGCGCCACGCACCAGCGAGACCGCCGCGTGCCGCACCTGCGGGTGGGTGACCAGCACGGTCTCGATCTCGCCGAGCTCAACGCGCTGGCCGCGCAGCTTGACCTGGAAATCGCTGCGACCCAGGTATTCCAGCGCTCCGCCGCGCCAGCGCACGATGTCACCGGTGCGGTAGAGCCGGGTACCGCCCGCTTGGGCGACGAAACGCTCCGCGGTGCGGGCAGGGGCGCCGAGGTAGCCGCGAGCCAGCTGCACGCCCCCGACATACAGCTCGCCCGCCGCGCCCGGCGGTACCGGCCGCAATTGCCGGTCGAGCACGTGTACGCGGGTGTTCGCCACCGGGACACCGATCGGGATCGCCACCGCGGCGGTGTCGCGCACCGGATGGTCCGTGACCACGGTGGCTTCGGCGGGGCCGTACCAGTTGATCAGGGCCACACCGGGTGCGGTGGCGGCGAAGGTGGCCGCGGTCTCCCCGGACAGCGTCTCCCCCGCGGCGAACACCCGCCGCAACGACGGGTACTGCGCGGCCGGGTTGGCCACCGGGTCGAGGAACGCATCCAGCATCGAGGGCACGAAATGCACGGTGGTGACGGCGTTCTCGTCGATGACGCGGGCCAGGTAGGCCGGGTCGCGGTGACCGTCGGGCGCGGCGATGACGATGGCGGCCCCGGTCTGCAAGGGCCACAACAGCTCCCAGGTGGAGATGTCGAAGGTGATCGGCGTCTTGTGCAGCACCACGTCGCCGCCGTCGTGCGGATAGGCCAGCTGGGCCCAGCGGAACTGGTTGACCATCTGCCGGTGCGTGATCATCACACCTTTCGGGCGACCGGTGGAGCCCGAGGTGTAGATGACGTAGGCGACGCTGTCCGGGTGGACGTAGTCCTGCGGCCAAGGCCCCTGGTAGGGAGGCAGATACAAGGTGTCGACGGCAACCACCGGAATGCCGGTCGCGGTGTCGAAGCCGTCGGCGGTGGTGGTCAGCACGCAGATCGGAGCCGCGCTGTCGAGCACGTACTCGCTGCGCTCGGCCGGATGGTCCGGATCGATCGGCAGGTAGCCGCCACCGGCACGCAGCACCGCGTAGATCGCGACGATCAGGTCGATGCCGCGCCGCATGGCCACGGCGACCAGCGCCTCCGGTCCGACGCCCCAGCGCATCAGCTCGACGGCCAGCGATCGTGCGCGCGAGTCGAGTTCGGTGTAGCTGAGGGTGACATCGCCGTAGCGCACCGCGGGTGCGTGCGGTGTGCGGGCCACCTGTGTGTCGAACAGCGACAGCAGCGTCGCGTCGTCGAGCAGTTCCGGCACGTCGGTGGCGTTGCGCGCGGCCAGCTCCGCGCGCTCGTCGTCGAGCAGCACGTCGATCTCGCCGACCCGCGCCTGCGGCGTGGTCACGAAGTGGCC
Source organism: Nocardia sp. NPDC051787 (assembly GCF_040681325.1). Classification (NCBI taxonomy): domain Bacteria; kingdom Bacillati; phylum Actinomycetota; class Actinomycetes; order Mycobacteriales; family Nocardiaceae; genus Nocardia; species Nocardia sp. NPDC051787. The sequence goes on along the minus strand of NZ_JBFAYO010000024.1, from coordinate 96,156 downwards.
GATCAGCGCCGAGAGCCGCTGGGCCAGCGTCCGTGCGGCGGGTTCGTCGAACAGGTCGCGGAGATACTTCACCGAGACGCGCAGCTGGCTGTCCAGCACCACCATCACGGTGAGCGGATAGTGGGTGCCGTTGACCGCGCCGACGCCGGTGACGTTCACGCCGTCGATGGCGCTGGCCTGGACCAGTCCCTCCCGGTCGACGGGGAACGACTCGAACACCACGAGCGAGTCGAACAACCCTTCCACGCCGATCGCGTCCTGGATATCGCTCAGGCCCAAGTAGTGATGGTCCAGCAGCGCGGCTTGCTCGGCCTGCAACTGACGCAGCAATCCGCCGAGAGTCACGGTCGCACCCAGTCGCACCCGTACCGGGATCGCGTTGAGGAACAGACCGACCATCGCCTCGACGCCGTCCAGCTGCGGCGGACGCCCGGACACGGTGGCGCCGAAGACCACGTCGTCCCGATCGATGCTGCGGCCGATCAGCAGACCCCACGCCGCCTGCACCACGGTGTTCACCGTGACGCCGAGACCAGAAGCGAGCCGGGTCAGCGCGGTGGTGTCGGCTTGGGACAGCTCGAAACCGACTTCGCCGACACCCGCGGAGATCTCACGGCCCGGGTCCACCGGCACCAGCGGGGTCGGCTCGGTGATACCGGCCAAGGCGGTGCGCCACGCCGCGCGCGCCGCCTCCGCGTCCTGCGCCATCAGCCAGGCCAGGTAGTCGCGGTAGGACGGCACCGTGGGCAGGTGCCGCGAGTTACCGCCCAGCGCGTACAACGTCAGCAGGTCCTTCATCAACAGCGGCATGGACCAGCCGTCGATCAGGATGTGGTGGCTGGTCACCAGCAGGTGGTAGGCGCCGGCGGCGGACCGGATCAGCGCGAACCGCAGCAGCGGCGCGGTCCGCATGTCGAAGCGGTCGGCCAGATCGGCCGCTTTTACCCGTTCCAGCTGGGCTCTGGCCTCGGCCGGTTCCAACTGCCGCAGATCGATCAACCGCCACGGCACCTCCAGCGAATCCTGCACGATCTGCACGGGATTGCCCTCGCTGTCGTCGGCGAAGGCGACGCGCAGGTTGTCGTGCCGATCCAGCACCGCCTGCGCGGCGGCGTGCATCCGGCGGGCGTCCACCGCGCCGCTGAGCTCGAGCGCGAACTGGGTGGTGTAGACGTCCACCGAGGACTCCGCGAGCAGGGCGTGGAACAGCATGCCCGATTGCAGCGGCGTGACCGGCCAGGCGTCCGACAGGTCCGGGTAGGCGCGGGTGAACCGGTCGATGTCGGGCTGCTTCAACCGCACCAGCGGGAAGTCCGAGGGCGTGAATCCGCCCGCGTCGGGGCGCAAGCCATGCTCGGCGAGGCCGCCGAGCGCGCGAATCCAGTGCTCGGCGAACACCTTCGCGTCCTCGCCGCGGAACGCCGCCGCGGCGAAATCGAACCGGGCCAGCAGGCCGTCGTCGGTGGCGTCGACGGTCAGCACGAGCAGCAGGTCGTCGGACGGGATGTCGGTGTGCACCCGGGCGGGGCGCAGATCCCGGTAGCGCAGCGCGAACCGGCCGCGGCCGAGTCCGTGCAGTTCCGCGGCGGTGTCGGCGTTGAGATAACGCAGCAGGCCGTAGCCGACGCCACGCGAGGGCACCGACCGGCGTAGCTCCTTGATCTGTGCGATCGCGGTGCCGGCGGCGGGGCCGCCGATCAGGGCGTCCTCGATGTCGATCCTGGTCAGCCGCAGCGGAAGCGGATACTCGGTGACGAAGCCGCCCACCATGCTCTCCGCGTCGGCGAGGGTGGCCGCGCGGCCGTCGGCGGGCAGACGCACGACCGAACCGATCGCGCGCGTCACGGCCTCGCCCGCGGAGGTCCGCAGCGCCAGGGCCAGCGCGGTGAGCAGGATGTCGTCCACCCCGGTGTGATAGGCCTCGGCCGCGGCGGCGACGGCCTCCGCGCCCTCCGCGGTGATGGTGAGGGAAACCCGGCTGCGTGCGCGCAGATCCCGTCCATCGGCGCCCGCACTTTCCGGGAAGGTGCCGAGAGCCCGTCGCCACCATTCCATTTCGGCGACCGTGGCCGGATCGTGCGCTGTGGCCGACAACGCACGAATGAGCATGCCGAGGCCGGATTCCGGCGCCGCGGGGGCGGCGTGGCGGGCCCGGTTCCAGCTGGCCGTGAGCTGGTCGACGATGACGCGCCAGGAGACGTCGTCGACCACGAGGCTGCTGGCCACCACGATGAGCGTCGAGCGTCCCTCGGGACCGCCGGTGAGCACGAAGTGGATGTTCCGGCCCTGTTCCGGGTCCAGTGCCGCCGCGGCCGCCTGCACCACGTCGTCGATCGGCAGCGAGGTCTCGCCGCGAAGTGCGTCCAACCGGCGGAACGCCTCGCCGATGCGCTCGGCGACCGGAGGGATTCGCAGCATCGCCACACCGTCGTCGTACTCCACCCGCACCCAGAGCATCGGGTGCTGGTCGAGCAAGGCGGCTACCGCGCCCCGCACCGTCTCGGCAGAACAGGTCTCCGGGACGTCGAGCGCGATGGCCCGCACTTCGATGCCCTCGTCCAGCATCCGCGCCGCCTCCGCGGTGAGTGGCAGCTCGCCCGCCTCGTCACCGGGGCCGCCCTCGACCACGGCGGCGCGGGCCAGCGCGGCGACGGTCCTGCACTCGAAGACGTCGCGCGGCATGAACGTGACGCCGCGGGCGCGGGAACGGGAGACCACCTGGATGGACACGATGCTGTCGCCGCCGAGAGCGAAGAAGTCGTCGTCCAGACCGACCAGGTCGATGCCGAGCACTTCGCCGATGACCTCGGCGATCACCAGTTCGGCCGGGGTCAGCGGCGCACGGTAGGCGTGGGTCTCCAGAACCGGTTCCGGCAGCGCCTTGCGGTCCAGCTTGCCGACCGGCGTCAGCGGGATCGCATCGAGCACCATGATCGCCGCCGGCACCATGTACTCCGGCAGCGTGCGCACGATCCGCTCGGTCAGCGCGGCCGGATCCACCGTCGCGCCCTCGGCCGGGAGCACGTAGGAGACCAGCATCGTCGCGCCGGAACCGGATTCACGTCCGAGCGTGACCGCGAAGTCGACGTCGGGCTGGGCCGCGAGGGCGGCGTCGATCTCCCCGAGCTCGATGCGGAACCCGCGCACCTTCACCTGGAAGTCGTTGCGGCCCAAGTACTCCACGACCGGAACGCCCTCGGCCCGGCGCCAGCGCACCAGGTCGCCGGTGCGGTACAGGCGTTCGCCGGGCGCGCCGTACGGGTCGGCGACGAACCGCGCGGTGGTGAGTCCGGCACGCGCGTGGTAACCGCGGGCGAGCTGGATTCCGCCCAGATACAGTTCGCCGGCGACGCCTTCCGGCACCGGGCGCAGCCTGCTGTCGAGCACCAGCGACCGCATACCGCGGATCGGACCGCCGATGGTGACCGGGTCGCCGGGCCGCAGCGGGTCGCTGATATTGGTCATGATGGTGGTCTCGGTGGGCCCGTAGCCGTTGTGGAAGGCGCGCTGCGCCGCGCCGGTCCACTTGGCCGCCAAGTCGGCGGGCACCGCCTCGCCGCCCGCCACGATCGCCCGCAGGCCCGCAAGCGCGTCCGGGTCGAGCGAGGCGAGCACGGACGGGGTGAGGAAGGCGTGCGTGACACCCTCGGCGCGAATCAACCCGGCCAGTTCCTCGCCGCCGAAGGTCAGCGGCGGCGCGACCACGAGCGCACCCGCGGAACCGAGCGCGAGCAGCAGTTCCAGCATCGACGCGTCGAACGACGGCGACGCGAACGCCAGTGCGCGCGTGGACCGGTCGAGCCGATAGCGCTCCACCTGCTCGGCGCTGAAGTTCGCCAAGCCCGCGTGGGTGACCACGACGCCCTTGGGCAGACCGGTGGAGCCGGAGGTGTAGATGACGTACGCGGCGTTGTCGGCGCGCAGCGGCCCGCGCAGCTCACCGGGCCGCAACGGCCGGTCCGACCGCGCCGCGACGTCGAAGGTGAAGTCGTGATCGTCCAGGGCGACCCAGGCGCCGCAGGACAGGGCGGGCAGGTCGACCAGCTCGGCGGTCAGCGTCACGCCCAGCGCGACACCGGAATCCGCGACCATGTGCGCGATGCGGCCGGCGGGATAGGTCGGATCGATCGGGACGAACGCCGCACCGGTCTTCGCGACCGCCCACAGCGCGAGCACGTATTCGCCCGAACGCCGGATGGCGATCGCGACCAGCGCGTCCGGTCCGGCGCCGCGGTCGATCAGCGCACGCGCCAATTGCGCTGAGGCGGCGTCGAGTTCGGCGTAACTGAAGCTGCGGCCCGCCGCGACCACGGCGACGCCGGTCGGGTTCGCGGCGACGGCTTCGGCCATCAGGTCCGGCAGCGTGCTCGGCGGCACCGCGGGCCCGCCGGTGCGCGTGATCAGGTCGACGCGCTCCGAGTCGTCCAGGATCTCCAGATCGCCGACGGCGGTGGCCGGGTGCCGCGCGACGGCGGCGAGCACGCGGCGGAACCGGCGGCCGAATTCCACCACGGTTCGCTCATCGAAAAGATCACGAGCGTAGGTGAATTCGGCGGCGATACCGGCCTCGGCGCCCGCCTCGGTGCGCTGTTCACGCACGGTGAGCAGCAGATCGAACTTGGCGGTCTCGGCCACCGGGTCGAGCGCGGTGAAGCCGAGGCCGGGCAGTTCGAAGCTGGTGGCGGCGAGGTTCTCGAACGACAGCGCCACCTGGAACAGCGGATGGCGACCCGCCGAGCGCTCCGGATCGAGCGCCTCGACCAACCGCTCGAACGGGATGTCGGCGTTTGCGAAGGCGCGCAGATCGGTTTCCCGGTTGGCGGCCAGCAAGTCGGTGAATCCCAGGCCGGGCGTGACGCGGGTGCGCAGCACCAGGGTGTTGACGAACATGCCGATCAGATCGTCGAGTTCGGCTTCGCCGCGGCCCGCGACGGGGGTGCCGATGGCGATGTCGTCGGTGCAGGACAAACGAGACAAGAAGATGGCGAACGCGGTGTGCACGACCATGAACAGCGTGGCGTTGTGCTGTCTGGCCAGCCCGGCCAGTGCGGCGTATACGTCCGCCTCGATGACGAAATCGGTCTTGCCGCCCGCGAAGGACTGGTCGGGCGGACGGGGGCGGTCCGTCGGCAGATTCAGCTCGTCGGGTAAATCGGCGAGCTCGGTTGTCCAATAGGCCAATTGCGCGCCTGCGAGGGAGCCGGGGTCGTCGTCGCCGCCCAGCACCTCGCGCTGCCACAGCGCGTAGTCGGCGTACTGGATGGGCAGCGGCGCCCAGGACGGGGCCTCGCCGCCGCTGCGCGCCGCGTAGGCCACCATCAGATCCCTGGTCAGCGGGCCCATCGACCAGCCGTCGGCGCTGATGTGATGCGCGACGAACACCAGTACGTACTCGGTGCCCCCGAGCTGGAACAGCTTGGCGCGCAAAGGTACCTCGCCGGTCACGTTGAAACCGGCCGCGACGATCCGTTGCACTTCGTGGGCGACGTGCTCGTCGCCGATCTGCGCGGGGGCCAGATCCACCGGCACTTCGTGCGGCGCGAGCACCTGCTGCACCGGGCCGTCGGGCGTCTCGGGGTAGATCGTGCGCAGGATCTCGTGGCGCGCGACGATATCCGCGACCGCCTGCTGCAACGCGACGACGTCGAGGTCACCGGACAGGCGGATCGCGGCCGGGATGTTGTAGACCGAGGCCGAGGTGTCGAACTGGTTGAGGAACCACATGCGCTGCTGCGCGAACGACAGCGGAATGCGATCGGGACGTGGCCCGGCGACCAGCGGGGTACGTTTGCGCTCCCCTGCGGCCCGTTCGACCTTGATCGCCAATCCGGCGACAGTGGACGCCTCGAACAGGGCCCGCACCGGGACCCGGGCGTCCAGCGCCGCGCCGATCCGCGCGGCGACCTGCGTCGCCGACAACGAATTGCCACCGAGTGCGAAGAAATCATCGTCCGCGCCGACACGTTCGGCACCGAGCACCTCGGCATACACCGAGGCCACGATCTCCTCGATCGGAGTCGACGGCGCACGGAAGGCCTGAACCTCGAACTCCGGCTCCGGCAACGTCTTCCGATCCAGCTTGCCGTTGACGTTCAACGGCAGCGCATCCAGCACCACGAACGCCGAAGGCACCATGTACGACGGCAGGCCCGCCGACAGCGCGGACTTCACCGCAGCCACATCCACATCGCCGTCGGCCGGGACCAGATACGCCACCAGACGATCACCGGTCTTGGGATCGGACTTCGCGACCACCGCCGTTTGCGCGACCTGCGGCAACGCCAGCAGCGCCGCCTCGATCTCACCCAATTCGATCCGGAATCCACGAATCTTCACCTGGAAGTCCGTACGACCTCGGTATTCGAGTTCGCCGTCGGCATTCCAGGCGGCCAGGTCACCGGTGCGGTACATCCGCACACCCGACTGGAACGGGTCGGCCACGAAACGATCCGCCGTCAGATCGGCACGACCGAAGTAACCGCGCGCCAACTGCGCACCGGCCAAATATAATTCGCCGGTAACACCCACCGGGACCGGCCGCAGCCGGCTGTCGAGCACGTAGACCCGGCTGTTCCACTCCGGCGCACCGATCGGCACCGACGTCTCATCGGCTACGGTGACGCGGTGGCTGGTGATCGACACCGCCGCCTCCGTCGGGCCATACAGATCGAACAGTTCCGCGCGGGGATGCTCGCGCAGGAAACGCTGTGCCACCTTGGCCGGCAGAGCTTCACCGATCGCCAGCACCTGTCGCGGCGACCAGCCTGCCGCCGCGTCGCCCGCGGATGCCCGGTGCACCAGCAGCGCATCCAGCATCGACGGCACTACATGCAGCGTCGTGACGGACTCCCGCGCCATCAGCTCGTTCAGGTACGCCGGGTCCCGATGACCATCCGGTGCCGCGATGACCAGCCGCCCACCGCACACGGCGGCCGACCAGAATTCCCATACCGACAAATCGAATGTCGCCGCCGTCTTCAGCAGTACCGCGTCGTCGGGTGTCAGCTCGAATGCGGAGGTCTTCCACAGCAATTGATTGACGACGGCAGCGTGCGGCACGGCGACACCCTTCGGGTGGCCGGTCGAACCCGACGTGAAGATGACGTATGCCGTGTTCTCCGGCCGCAGCGGTGCGATCCGCTCGCTGTCGGTGATCGGCCCGCTCGCCACCTCGCTCAGCTCGAGGTCTTCCAACCGCACCACGGGGACGACATGGGTCTCGAAGGCGGACTCGGCATTGGTCAGCACGCACACAGGCTGGCCAGTCGCTAGGACGTAGTTGGTCCGGTCCGCGGCTTGACCGGAGTCGACCGGCACGTACGCGCCACCCGCCTCCGACACCGCGTACATCGCCACGACCAGATCGATCGATCGGCGGAATGCCAGCGCGACCCGGGATTCGGGGCCGACACCCACCGAGATCAGGTAGCGCGCGAGGCGGTTCACCCGGGCGGCCAGTTCGGCGTAGCTCAGCTCCGTGCGTTCGCCCTCGGGCCGGTCCGCGACCAGCGCTACCGCTCCTGGTGCCGCCGCGACCGACCGCCGCAGCAGCGATCCCAACGTCGCGGCCGGTTCCACCGGGTGCGTCGTGACGTTCCATCCAGCGAGGTCGGTGCGCTCGGTGTCGGCGAGGATGTCGATATCCCCGACCGGAACCGTCGCGTCGGCGACCACGGCGGATAGAACCCGCGATAGTCGGTGGGCGAATCCCTGTACCGTTCTCGCGTCGAAAAGGTCCGTCGCGTATGTGAGGAAACCACCGATACCGGCGGGCGCACCCGACTCGTCATACGCATCGCCGACGATCAAATGCAGATCGAATTGCGATACAGCCAAATCGGCATCGACACCGGCCACCGTCAAACCGGGCAGCTCCAGCGCGGTACGCGCAATATTCTGGAACGACAAGCCCACCTGGAACAACGGATGACGCGCCGTCGACCGCGGCGGATTCAGCACCTCCACCAACCGTTCGAACGGCACATCCGCGTGCGCGAACGCCTCGAGATCGATATCCCGCTGCCGCGCGAGCACGTCCGCGAACGAGTCGCCTCCGTCGATGCGGGAGCGGAACACCACCGTATTGACGAACATGCCGATCAGATCGTCGAGTTCGCGCTCACCACGCCCGGCGACCGGCGTACCGACCGCGATGTCGTCCGAGCCGGACAACCGGGTCAGCAACACCGCGAACGCCGTGTGCACCACCATGAACAACGTGGCGCCATGCGCACGGGCGACTTCGACCAATCCGGCATGCGTCGCCGCGTCGATCCCGACATCCACGCGCGCACCGGCCAGCGACGCCACGGCCGGACGGGGGCGATCGGCAGGCAACTCCAGCACGTCGGGCAGATCGGCCAACTGCGCACGCCAGAAGCCGATCTGCTGGGCCGCGATCGACTCCGGATCGGTTTCCTCCCCCAACACCGCACGTTGCCACAACGCGTAATCCGCGTACTGCACCCGCAGCGGCGACCACCCCGGCACCTCACCGGAGGTACGCGCCGCATAAGCGGTCATCACATCCCGCACCAACGGACCCATCGACGACGCATCGGCGGCAATATGATGCACGACCACGGCGAGCACGTATTCGTTCGGCGTATCGGCGATTTCGAGCAGCCGCACACGCACCGGCACTTCGGCCGTCACATCGAAGGGTGTGGCCGCGAGCGCATAGACCTCGCTCGCGACCTCGGTGGCGCCGATCGGGTGCGCCGGCACGTCGAGCGTCACTTGTCCGGCGGCGAGCACCACCTGGACCGGACCATCCGGAGTCTCCGGGTACACGGTACGCAGCACCTCGTGCCGCGCGACCACGTCATGCAGCGCCGCGCCCAGCGCCCGTACGTCCAGCTCGCCGGTCAATCGCAGGGCGAACGGCAAGTTGTACGCGGCCGAACCGATCCGGTCCCCGGCGTCCTCGGACTGATCGAAGCGGTTCAGGAACCACATCCGCCGCTGCGCCAATGACAACGGCAGCCGCTCCGGACGCGCGATACTGCCCAGCTCCACGCCGCGCTCACCATGCGCCCGCGACTCGATCGCCGCCGCCAATGCCGCGACCGTTGGCGTCTCGAACAACGCCCGCACCGGCACCCTGGCACCCACCGCCGCACCCAACCGGGCCACCACCTGCGTGGCGACCAGCGAATTGCCACCGAGCGCGAAGAAATCGTCCTCCGCGCCCACTCGCCGCAACCCGAGCACCTCACCGAACACTCCCGCCACGATCTCCTCGACGGGGGTGACGGGCGCACGGAATTCGCGCGCGGTGAAGGCGGGTTCGGGTAGCGCCTTGCGGTCCAGCTTGCCGCTGGGATTCAGCGGGAACTCGTCCAACGCCACGATCGCGGCCGGAACCATATAGGTGGGCAGCATTTCACCGATCGCCGCCAGCAATGCGGCCTGATCGATCGATTCGCCAGGCGCGGGGACCGCGTAGGCCACCAACTGGTCACCCAGCGACGAAGACGCGACCACCGCCACCGCCTGGCTCACCGACGGCTGCGCCAGCAATGCCGTCTCGATCTCCCCCAGCTCGATCCGCTGACCACGGAATTTCACCTGGAAATCGGTCCGGCCGAGATAGTCGAGCCGCGGCGGCAACTCCTCGGTCGCGCCGCGCCAGACCACCAGATCACCGGTCCGGTACATCCGCTCACCGACGCCGAACGGGCTGGCCACGAACCGGTCCGCGGTGAGATCGGGACGACGCACATAACCGCGGGCCAACTGATCACCGGCGAGGTAGAGCTCGCCCGGAACACCCGCCGGCACCGGTTGCAGGCGCGAATCCAGCACGTATACCTGGGTGTTCCACTGTGGCACGCCGATCGGAACGGACCGCTTGTCGACAGCCGTGGCGGGCCAGTAGGTCACCGACACCGCCGCCTCGGTGGGGCCGTAGAGGTTGTGCACCGCCGCGTCCGACATCGCCCGCACCGCGGCGACCGTTTCCGGCGGCAGCGCCTCGCCGATCACGAAGATGTCCCGCAAGCTGGGGCACGATCCTGGCGCGGTGTGCGCGGCGAACACGGTCAGCATGGATGGCACGAAATCGGTGACCGTCACGCCATGGGCGGCAATGGTTTCCGCGACGTAGACCGGATCGCGATGCCCGTCGTGGGTCGCGACGACGAGCTTCGCGCCCACGCGCAACGGCATGAAATAGCCCCACAGCGATACGTCGAACGTGGTCGCCGTCTTCTGCAGGTACACGTCATCGGGATCGAGCGGGTAGGCCGCGAGCATCCAGCTGATCTGGTTCTGAATCGCGTGGTGGGAAATCGCGACGCCCTTGGGGCGGCCGGTCGAGCCCGACGTGAAGATCACGTAGGCCGGATGATGCGGCAACAACGGACGCACCAATTCCTCGGCGCGCACCGGTGAATCGTCGAATCGATCCGGATTCACGGCGTCCAGTAGCAAGACGGTGGTGCCTTCGGGTACGTCGACCGCGTCGGCGGAGGTGGTGAGCACGCAGACGGGCTGCGCAGTCTCGAGAATGTGCGCGATGCGTTCGGCCGGATGATCCGGATCCAACGGCACGTACGCCCCGCCCGCCGTGACGATCGCGTACATCCCCACCACGAGATCCAGCGACCGCCGAACCGCCAAACCCACCAGCGACTCCGGACCGACGCCCTGCGAGATCAGCAGCCGCGCCAGACGATTCACCCGCGCGTCGAACTCCCGATACGTCAGCGTCGCGTAGCGACTCGTTGGGGGGTGGTGGTCGGGCGACGGGTGGGCCAGCGTCGCGTAGCGACTCGTTGGGGGGTGGTGGTCGGGCGACGGGTGGGCCAGCGTCGCGTAGCGACTCGATGAGGGGTGGTCGGGCGACGGGTGGGCGAGTTCGGCGCCCTCGTAGACCACCGCGACCTCGTTCGCATACGCAGCCACGATGCGCCGATAGCCGTCCAGCAACAATTCCTCCGGCACCGGATACCTGGTGCTGTTCCACTCGAGCAGCACGCGCTCGCGCTCGGCGGGAGCCAGCAGATCGATCGCGCCGATCGGCTGATCCGGTTCCGCGGCGACGGCGGCGAGCAATCGTTCCAGCCGCCAGGCGAACTCGGCGATCGTCGCCTCGTCGAACAGGTCGGTGGCGTAGGTGAACATCGCTGTGAAACCCGTGGCGCCACCCTCCCCGCCCGGCACCACCGTCAATTGCAGATCGAATTTCGCGACCGCAGCACCGAATTCCACGGTCTGCGCGGACAAGCCGGGTAGCTCGATCTCGGGCTTGCTCATGTTCTGGAAGAACAGCGCCACCTGGAACAGCGGGTGGTGCGCCTGCGACCGCACCGGATCCAGCACCTCGACCAGCTGTTCGAACGGCAGCTCGGCATGCGAGAACGCGGCCAGATCGGTCGCTTTCGCCTGCTCGAGCAGTGTGCGGAAGGACACGCCCAGGTCGATCCGGGTGCGCAGCACCAGCGTGTTGACGAACATGCCGATCAGTCCGTCGAGTTCCCGCTCGCCACGACCGGCGACGGGCGTGCCGATGGTGATGTCGTCGGTGCCGGTGAGCCGGGCGAGCAGCACCGCGAACGCGCTGTGCAGCACCATGAACTCCGAGGCGCCCACGCTGTGCGCCAGTTCGGCGAGTCCGTGGTGCACCGAAGCGTCCACCGCGAAGGTGTACTCCGCGCCCCGCCCGGATGCGACGGCCGGGCGCGGGCGGTCCGCGGGCAGGTCGATCCGGTCCGGAATGCCCGCCAGAGCGCGACGCCAGTACGCGATCTGCGCCGCCGCCACCGAGTCCGGGTCGTTCTCGTCGCCGAGCACGGCGCGCTGCCAGAGCGTGTAGTCCGCGTACTGCACCGGCAGCGGAGCCCACACTGGTCTCGCCCCATTGCGCCGGGCAAGGAACGCGCTGAGCAGATCCTGCAGGAATGGCCTGACCGAAGCGCCGTCGGCGGCGATGTGGTGCACCACGACCACGATCACGTGGTCGCCGGGGCCGAACTCGGCCAGCGCGATGCGCAGCGGCACCTCGGCCGCGACATCGAAACCGGTCAGCGCCGATCCGCGCAGCCAGTCGAGCAGTTCGTGCTCGGCGATCGGCTTCGGCGCCAAGTCGGGGACGGCGCGCGCCGCGGGCACGACCACCTGATAGCCCGTGCCGTCCACCGCCGGATACATCGTCCGCAACGTCTCATGACGCTCGATCACATCCGCGACCGCCGCCTGCAACGCCGCCACATCCAACGCACCCGACAACCGCACCGCGAACGGAATATTGTTGGCCGCCGAATCGGTATCGAACTGATTCAAGAACCACATCCGCTGCTGCGCGGGTGACAACGGCACCCGCTCCGGACGCTCCACCGCCACCAGCGCGCGCCGATCCCCGGCACCCTTCATCGGCTCCAATCGCGCGGCGAGCCCGACGACGGTGGGACTCTCGAAGACCAGCCGGGCGGGCACCCGCGCCGCGATGGCGGCCCCGATGCGGGCCGCGACCTGCGTCGCGATCAGCGAATTGCCGCCGAGTTCGAAGAAGTCGTCGTCCGCGCCGACCGGCGCACCCGGGCCGAGCAGTTCGGCGAACACCTCGGCCACCAGCTCTTCCAGCGGTCCGACCGGCGCGCGGTACACCTTGGTCTGCAAACGCGGCACCGGCAGCGCCGCCCGGTCCAGCTTGCCCACCGGCGTCAGCGGGATCTTCTCCAGCACCATGACCACCGTCGGCACCATGTGCGCGGGCAGGCTCCGCTCGGCGACGGCGGCCAGTTCGGCCGCGTCGGCGATCATCCCGGGCGCGGCGTGCACGTAGGAGACGAGAATCGTTGCGCCGCTGTCCAGTTCGTGCCCGACGGTGACGGCGAAGTCGACGCTCTCGTGTGCGGCCAGCACCGCGTCGATCTCACCCAGCTCGATGCGGAAGCCGCGGATCTTCACCTGGAAGTCGTTGCGCCCCAGATACTCCAGCTCGCCGTCCGGCGTCCAGCGCACCAGGTCGCCGGTTCGATAGAGCCGCGAACCATTCGCGTCGAACGGGTTCGCCACGAAGCGGGACGCGGTCAGTCCGCGCCGTTCGTGGTAGCCGCGGGCCAGCTGGGCGCCGGTGATGTACAGCTCGCCGACCACGCCGCTCGGGACGGGGACCAGGCGATCGTCCAGCACGTATTCGGTGACGGCCCGGATCGGCGCACCGATGGTCACCGGCTCTCCCGGTACCAGCGGCGCGCTGATATTGGTCATGATCGTGGTTTCGGTCGGCCCGTACCCGTTGAAGAACTCGCGGGTCCGCCCGCCGGAGACCGGCAGCACCCAGCGCCGGACCAGTTCGGCTGGGCACGCCTCGCCACCGGCGACCACCACACGCAGCTCGTCGAGCCCGGCCGGGTCCACCGAGGCGAGCGCGGCGGGCGTGACGAAGGCGTGGGTGACCCCTTCCCTGCGCACCAGGCACGCGAACTCCTCGCCGCCGAACACGATGGGGGAAGCGACCACCATCGTGGCGGCGCCACCCACCGCGAGCAGCAGTTCCAGCACCGACGCGTCGAACGAGGGCGACGCGAAATGCAACGTCCGCGACGCACTGGTCACGCGATACCGGTCGCGCTGCTCCGCGCAGAAACTCGCCAGCCCCGCCTGGGTGACGACCACGCCCTTCGGCTTGCCGGTGGACCCGGAGGTGTAGATGACGTAGGCCGGATGTTCCGCCCGCAGCGGGCGCACTCGATCGGTGTATGTCACCGGGTCGGCCGGAAACTCCTCCAGCCGCCGCGCGCACTCGGCGGTGTCGATGTACAGCCACTCGACCCGGTCCGGTAAATCGGCGCGGACCTCCTCGACGGCCAGTCCGAAGACCGCGCCCGAGTCGACGACCATGTGCTCGACGCGATCGGCGGGGTAGTTCGGATCGACCGGGACGAATCCGGCGCCCGTCTTCGCGACCGCCCAGACCGCGACCACGGAGTCGATCGATCGCGGTATCCCGGCCGCGACCAGGTCCTCGGGCCCGACGCCGCGATCAATGAGCAGCCGGGCCAGGCGGGTGGACCGCTCGTCCAGCTCGGCGTAGCTCAGCGTGGCCAGCGTGCTGGTCGCATCGGCGAAGATCACGGCGGTGCCACTCGGATTGGCCTCCACCGCGGTGGTCATGAGCTGCGGCAGCGTGGTGACGTGGGGGCGGCGGGTCCGGGTCGGGCGCACACGGGCCGGGCGGGTCATGCGCGCACCGCTTCCGCAGTCTCGTCACACCGCTGCCGGACCGCCCGAACCATGGAGATGCCTCACCCTGTCTGTTGTTGCCGCGCACTCCCCGCCCTCATGATCATCGAACGCGTACATACCGATCGTTACGAATCCGCCGCGGCACGGCCGAGCGCGAACGGACCCGCGAGTTTCGGAGTGCGGGCGAGTACTTGCGACGATTATTCCCTCCCGGCGCGCGATTGGTGTCGCGAAGCCGCCAGGGGCCGGGCCCGGCGGTGGCCCAGCCCGGCGGCGGGTGCGCCGCCGCACCTACTCCGGCGGATCGAGCAGAGTCGCGAGCTGGGGACCGATCTCGGCAAGCGCCTCGGGGGAAGCCATTTGCTGATGATTCGCATTGATCGGCCTATCGACGATGTCGCCAGCGACGTAAGGCTGCCATTGGGTCGCTGCCGCTCGCAGATCGGCTTCGGTCTGGCCCGGGGCGCCGATGCCGGCGCTGAAGTATTCGAGCGTGCCGCGGTACACCTCGGGGCGGTATTCGGCGATCAGCTCGACCGACCGCACCGCACTGCGGTAGATCCGCCGCAGCCGCTCCTTGGTCAGCACGGCCAGCTCGGGCGGAATCGACGCGTGCAACGAGTCCAGCGCCTCCTCGCTGAGCTCGTGGATGTCGCCGTCGGAGGAGATCGCATCCGCGCCGATGCCGATCTCGGCCAAGCCCTGACGGATCGCGCCGCGGAAATCGGAGACATCCACATCCGGGTAGCTGTCCAGCATGGCCAGCAGCGCCACCTGTTCGCCTGCCGCTTGCAGCTCGGTCGCCACCGCGTGTGCCACGACCCCGCCCAACGACCAGCCCAGCAACCGGTACGGTCCCTCGGGCTGCACGGCCCGGATCTCGGCAACGTAGCGGCGAGCCATCTCGGTGAGCGAGCCGGGCAGGTACCCGTCTTCCGAAAGGGCAGGCGACTGGACGCCGAGAATGGGCTGTTCGGGAGGCAGGAACCGGGCCAGGCCCACATAGCTCCACGACAATCCGTACATCGGATGCAGGCAGAACAACGGATCCGCGGTTCCCTCCGCCCGGATCGGCAGCAGCACGCCGAGCCCGTCGTCCGGATCTGGGCCGAAGTCGTAGCCCTGCGCGATCGCCGTCTCGATCCGGCCGCTGAGTCCCGCGACGGTGGAATCGGTGAAGAACCACTGCACCCTGACCTCGGCGCCGGTCACGCGACGCAACCGGCTCACCGCCTGCGTCGCGACCAGGGAATTACCGCCGAGACCGAAGAAGTCGTCATCGAGACCGACCTCCGAGACTCCGAGGACCTCGCCGAACACTCGAGCCACCGTCTGTTCCAGCGGAGTGACCGGAGCACGGAACCGTGCCTGCTCCAGCACGGGTTTCGGCAGCGCCGCCCGGTCGAGCTTGCCGTTCGCGTTCAACGGAAGCGCGGTCAGTTCGATGACCGTGGACGGCACCATGTACGACGGCAGTTCCGCCGCGAGAGCCGCGCCGAGCCGCTGGGTGTCGATGACGCCGCCGGCGCCGACGACATAGGCGACGAGACGATCTCCCGCGCTCGGATCCGGATGGGCGACCACCGCGGCGGCCGCGACCGCCTCTTGGCGCAGGAGCGCGGCCTCGATCTCACCGAGTTCGATCCGGAAACCACGAATCTTCACCTGGAAATCCGTACGACCCCGATACTCCAGCTCACCGGCAGCATTCCACGCCACCAGATCACCCGTGCGATACATCCGAGCACCCAGCTCGAACGGATTCGCCACGAAACGATCCGCCGTCAAATCCGCACGACCGAAATAACCACGCGCCAACTGCGCACCAGCCAGATACAACTCACCCGAAACACCCACCGGCACCGGCCGCAAACGCGCATCCAGCACATACACCCGGCTGTTCCACTCCGGCACGCCGATGGGCACCGAAGTCGTATCGACCTCGGTCACCTGATGACGCGTGATCGACACCGCCGCCTCGGTCGGACCATACAGGTTGTACAGCGCCACCTCGGGATTCGCCGATAGGAAACGCTGCGCGGTCGCGGCGGGCAACGCCTCGCCGATGGCAAGCACCCGCCGCAATGACGCGGGCAAGCGTGCCTCCGATTCGGTCAGCAACGCGTCCAGCATGGACGGCACCACGTGCAACGTGGTCACCTCGGCGTCGCGGATGAGGTTGTTCAGGTACGACGGATCACGATGCCCCTCCGGCGTCGCGAGCACCAGCCGCCCGCCGGAGACCGCCGCCGACCAGAACTCCCACACCGACAGATCGAACGTCGCCGCCGTCTTCAACAGCATCGCGTCGTCGGAGCCCAACCCGAATTCTGCCTGCTTCCACAGCAATTGGTTGACGATCGCACCGTGCGAGACGGCGACACCCTTCGGCCGACCCGTCGAGCCCGACGTGAAAATCACGTAAGCCGTGTTGGCCGCAGCGAGATCACCGCGGCGTTCCTGGGGAGCGATCGGCCCGTCCGCGTACCCCGACAGGTCGAGTTCATCGATACGCGCCACAGCGGCCGCGGCGGCAGGCCCGTCGGCGATCTGCGCGCGTGTGTTCTCGATGACGGTGGCGTCCACCCCGTCGCGGCTCGTCGCCAGCACGAGTGCCGGGGCCGCGGTGGACAGGATGTACTCGATCCGCTCGGCCGGATGATCCGGATCGATCGGCACGTACACCGCACCGGCCTTCGCGACCGCGTACATGGCGACCACGAGATCGACCGAGCGGCCGATGGCCAGCGCTACCCGCGATTCCACGCCGATACCTCGCGAGATCAGGTACCTGGCAAGGCGGTTGACGCGACGGTCGAGTTCGTCGTAGGTCAGCGTCCGAGTGGGCACGCCGTCGCCCTCCGCATCGGCGACGATGGCGACGGCGCCGGGTGCGGCCGCGACCGATGCCTCGAGCAACGACACCAGCGTCGCGGACTCTTCGACCTGGTGCGCCGTATCGTTGCGGCCCGATACCAGCTCGGTCAGTTCGGTCGCGTCCAGCCACGGCAGATCACCCACCGGCAGCGCGGGGTCCGCCACCGCGGCGCGGATGATCCGCAACAGCCGGTCGACGATGCCCTGCACCGTGTCCCGATCGAACAGGTCCGTGGCGTAGGTGAGGAAGCCACCGATGCCCGCTGGGTTTCCGTCCTCGTCGTAGCCGTCGGCGACGATCAGATGCAGATCGAACTGCGAGAGCTGGGTGTCGACGGCGACGGTCTCGATCGAGAGACCGGGCAGTTCCAGGGTGGCCCTGGCCAGATTCTGGAACGACAGACCCACCTGGAACAGCGGATGCCGCGCGGTCGAGCGCACCGGATTCAGTACCTCGACGAGTCGTTCGAACGGCACATCCGCATTGGCGAACGCCTGAACATCCGTTTCGCGCTGGCGCAGCAGCAGATCGGCGAACGACTCCGCCGAATCGACCCGGCTCCGCAGAACCAGCGTGTTGACGAACATGCCGATCAGCTCGTCCAGGAGGGCCTCGCCGCGACCGGCTATCGGCGTGCCGATCGCGATGTCCTCGGTGCCGGCCAAACGAGCCAACAGGACAGCGAATGCGGTGTGCACGACCATGAACAGGGTCGTGCCCTCGGCCCGGGCCAGCTCGAGCAACGCCCGGTGGGTCTGCGCGTCGATCTGCACGCCGACCTTGCCACCGGCGAACGACTGCACGGGCGGGCGCGGTCGATCCGACGGCAGGTCCAACTGGTCCGGCAGACCCGCCAACGCGGTCTGCCAGTAGGAGATCTGCTTCGCCGCGAGCGACTCCGCGTCATCCTCGCTGCCGAGCAGCTCACGCTGCCAGACGCTGAAATCGGCGTACTGTACCGGCAGTGTCGCCCAACTGGGTGCCGCGCCATTCGAACGTGCCGTGTAGGCCGTCATCAAATCACGCGTCAGCGGGCCGATCGACCATCCGTCGGCGCTGATGTGGTGCACGGCCATGGCGAGCACGTAGCCGCGCTCCGCTCCGGCATCGTCGAGTTCGAAGAGTTCGACCCGCAGCGGCACGTCGCTGGTGACGTCGAAGATGGTCGACACCACCTCCAGCACGGCGGATTCGATGTCCGCCGCGCCGATCCTCCGCACTGCCAGCTCTGGAACAGCCTGCGCCGGGGGCAGAATCACCTGTGCCGGGCCGAAGTCCGTCTGCGGATAAATGGTGCGCAGGATCTCATGCCTGCCGACCACGTCACCGATGGCGGCCCGCAGCGCGGGCACATCGAGGTCACCGGCGAGCCGCACCGCGACCGGCACGTTGTACGCCGCCGAATCGGTGTCGAACTGGTTGAGGAACCACATGCGCTGCTGCGCGAGCGACAGCGGGATCCGCTCCGGGCGCGGACCGGCCACCAGCGCACGGCGCCCGCCCGCACCGGCCTGCTGTTCGACCTTCCGCGCCAGCCCGGCCACCGTTGCGGCCTCGAACAACAGCCGCACCGGTACCTGCGCGTCCAGTGCCGCACCCAACCGGGCCGCCACCTGGGTGGCCAGCAGCGAGTTCCCGCCGAGCGCGAAGAAGTCGTCGTCGCGGCCGAGGTAGCTGGACCCGTCTCCGAGCCCGAGCACGTCGGCGAACGTGTCCGCGACGATCTGTTCGATCGGCGAGGTCGGCGCCCGGAACACCGCCTTCTCGAACGTGGGCTCCGGCAATGCTTTTCGATCGAGTTTGCCGACCGGAGTGAGCGGGATCTCGTCCAGCACCATGATCGCCGCGGGCACCATGTGCGGTGGCAGAGTCCGCGCGGCGTAGTCGGTGAGCTCGGCGGAATCGATCGAGCGCCCCCGGACGGCGAGCACGTAGGATACGAGCGCTTTTCCACCGGCCGTGTCGCGGCCGAGCGTGACCGCGAACTCGACGTCGTCATGGCTGCTGAGCACCGCGTCGATCTCGCCGAGTTCGATGCGGAAGCCGCGGATCTTGACCTGGAAGTCCGAGCGACCGACGTAGTCCAGTTTCCACTCCGACGCCGGAACCCGGTCACCGGTCCGCTCGACCGGCTCGGCATACCACCGCACCACGTCACCGGTCCGGTACATCCGGGCCCCCGGCGCGCCCCAGGGGTTCGCGACGAACCGCTCGGCGGTAAGACCCATCCGGTGCTGGTAGCCGCGGGCCAGAGCGCCACCGGCGAGATACAGCTCACCGACGACACCGGGCGGCACCGGGTTGAGCCGTGCGTCCAGCACCAGTGCGGACATGCCCGGCACCGGACGGCCGATGGTGATGTGCTGGCCGGCGGTCAAGGTGGCGTACGTCGCGATGATCGTCGCCTCGGTCGGACCGTATCCGTTGACGTACCGCCGTCCCGGCTGCCATTTGGCCAGCAGTTCCGGGGTGGTGGCATCGCCGGCGACCGAAACGACCTCGAAGTCCTCCAGCCCGTCTGGCGCGATCGTACCGAGCATCGCCGGTGTGATGACCGCGTGCGTCACCGCTTCGGCGCGCAGCAGCTCACCCAGATCCGCACCGCCGAGAATGGTCGGCGGCACGATCACCAGCGTCGCCCCGTTGTAGAACGCGCACAACCATTCCAGCACCGACACGTCGAAGCTCGGCGAGCAAACATGCAGGAATCGGTGCTGCGCCTGGATGCCGTACTGCACGGTCGCGTACTCGGCCAAACCGGCCAGCCCGGCGTGCGTGACGGTGACGCCCTTCGGCAGCCCCGTCGATCCGGACGTATAGATCACATACGCGGGATGCCGCGCGGTCAGCGGCGCGATCCGGTCCGCGTCGGTGACCGGCGTAGCGGGCTTGTCCGCCAGCAGCTTGTCGGATGCGGGATCGTCGAGCACCAGCCAAGCCACATCGTCGGGCAACTGCTCGACGTACTCAGCGGCGGTGAGTCCGATCACAGCCCGCGAATCGGTCACCATGTGCCGCAACCGATCCGCTGGATAACTCGGGTCGATCGGCACGTACGCACCACCGGCCTTGGCGACCGCCCACACCGCGGCGACCATCTCATACGACCTCGAGAAGGACAGCGCGACCAGCTTTTCCGGCCCGACGCCACGGTCGATCAGGACCCGCGCCAATCTCGACGAGTACTCGTCGAGCCTGCGATAGGTGATCGACCGGCCCCGGTCGCGTACCGCGATGTGGCCCGGGCTCGACTGCGCACCGCGGGTCAAGAGATCCGCCAGCAGCTCCGGAGCCGGCGCGCCGTCACTGTGTACATAGGTCAGCAGCTCGCGTTCGGAAGCGTCCAGCAGTGGAAGATCACCGACCGGACGGTGCGGTTCCGCAACGATCGCCTCGAGCAGCCGGGTGAACCGCTCGGCGAACACCTGCACCGTGACGTCGTCGAAGAGATCACGGGCGAAGGAGAACTCGGCGTACATGCCGGCACCGGCGGCGTCGTCGACTGCCTCCCGGACAGTGAGGAATAGATCGAATTTCGCGGTCTCGATATCGAAATCGACGGCTTCGGCTCGCAACCCGGGCAGCTCGAAGCCCGCGTTCGGCAGGTTCTCGAACGACAGCGCCACCTGGAACAGCGGATGCCGTGCGGTGGAGCGTTCCGGATTGAGGATTTCCACCAGGCGCTCGAAGGGGATGTCCGCGTGCGCGAATGCCTCCAGGTCGGCGTCCTTGATCCGCGCGAGCAAGTCGCCGAAGGCGTTCTCGCCCCGCACGTCCGTGCGCAGCACCAGGGTGTTGACGAACATGCCGATCACGTCGTCGAGTTCGGCCTCGCCGCGACCGGCGATTGGCGTGCCGATGGCGATGTCACCGGAACCGGACATGCGGGCTAGGAACAGCGCCAGCGCCGCATGCACGACCATGAACATGGTCGCGTTGTGCTCACGAGCCAGGCGGGCCAGTCCCGCGTGCACCTGGGCATCGATCGTGAAAACGATCTTGCCGCCGGCGAACGACTGCGCGACCGGGCGAGGCCGGTCGGCAGGCAGGTTGAGCTCGTCGGGCAGGCCGGCCAGTGCGGCGCGCCAGTAGTCCGCCTGCTGCGAGATCAGGCTTTCCGGATCGGTTTCCGAACCGAGGACCTCGCGCTGCCAGATGCTGAAATCCGCGTACTGTACCGGCAACGGGGCCCAGCCGGGTGCCGCACCGCCGCTGCGGGCGGCGTAGGCGAGCATCAGATCACGGACGAGCGGCCCCATCGACCAGCCGTCCGCGCTGATGTGGTGGGCGACGAACACCAGGATGTATTCGGTCCCGCTGAGCTGGAACAATTCGGTGCGGAACGGAACTTCCACCGTGACGTCGAAACCGGCGACGACAGCACGTTGCACTTCCTCGGCAACGCGGTCCGGTCCGAGCGGCACCGGTGTGAGATCGACCGGCACCTCACGCGGTTGCAGGATACGTTGCACCGGTCCGTTGGAGGTCTGCGGGTAGATGGTGCGCAGGATCTCGTGCCGCACGACCATATCCGCGACCGCGGATTGCAACGCCGCGACGTCCAGGTCGCCGATCAGGCGGATTGCCACCGGGATGTTGTTCACCGCGGAGGCGGTGTCGAACTGGTTGAGGAACCACATCCGCTGCTGCGCCAGCGACAACGGGATCTGCTCCGGACGCGACCCGGCCACCAACGCCCGGCGACCACCAGCGCCCGCGTGCTGCTCCACCTTCGCCGCCAGACCAGCCACCGTGGAGGCTTCGAACAACACCCGCACCGGCACACGCGCATCCAACGCCGCACCGATCCGAGCCGCGACCTGCGTCGCCAACAACGAGTTACCGCCGAGCGCGAAGAAGTCGTCATCCACACCGACCCGCTCAACACCGAGCACCTCGGCGAACACCGACGCCACGATCTCCTCGATCGGCGTCGACGGCGCACGGAACGCCTGAACCTCGAACTCCGGCTCCGGCAACGCCTTCCGATCCAGCTTGCCGTTCACATTCAACGGCAACCCGTCCAACACCACGAACGCCGACGGCACCATATACGACGGCAAATCCGCCGACAGCACCGACTTCACCGCCGCCACATCGATACCAGCCCCGGCATCGGCAGACACAAGGTAAGCGACCAGGCGGTCACCGGTCTTCGGATCGGACTTGGCGATCACCGCCGTCTGCGCGACCTGCGGCAACGCCAACAGAGCGGCCTCGATCTCACCCAACTCGATACGGAAACCACGAATCTTCACCTGGAAGTCCGTACGACCCCGATACTCGAGCTCCCCCGCGCTCGTCCACGCGACCAGGTCACCCGTACGGTACATCCGCGCACCCGGCTGGAACGGATTCGCGATGAACCGATCCGCCGTCAAATCCGCGCGACCGAAGTAACCGCGCGCCAACTGCGCACCCGCCAGATACAGCTCACCCGAAACACCGTCCGGCACCGGCCGCAACCGCGAATCCAGGACATACACCTGGCTGTTCCACTCCGGCACACCGATCGACACCGACACCTCATCGGCGAGGGTGACGCGGTGGCTGGTGATCGACACCGCCGCCTCGGTCGGACCATACAGATTGAACAACTCGGTACGCGGATACTCCCGCAAGAACCTTTGCGCCACCGCACCCGGCAAAGCTTCACCGATCGCCAACACCCGCCACAACGAATTCGGCATACCCGCCGTGACCAACGCATCCAGCATCGACGGCACCACATGCAACGTGGTCACCCACTCGCGAGCCATCAGCTCATTCAGATACGCCGGATCGCGGTGACCATCAGGCGAGGCAATCACCAAGCGGCCACCACACACCGCCGCCGACCAGAACTCCCACACCGACAAGTCGAACGTCGCCGCGGTCTTCAACAGAATCGCATCCGCCGCATCGAGACCGAATTCGATGCTCTTCCACTGCAACTGGTTCGCGATCGCCCCATGCGGCACCGCCACACCCTTCGGGCGACCCGTCGAACCGGAAGTGAAGATCACATACGCCGTATTCTCCGGACACAACGGCGCCACACGATCAGCATCAGTCACCGGCGACGCATCCACCGCAGCCAGGTCGAGATCATCGAGCCGCACCACCGGCGCGACATCGGTGTCGAATTCCGCCTCCGCGTTGGTCAGCACACACACCGGTGCCGCGGTTTCGAGGATGTAGCCGGTCCGATCAGCCGGATGATCCGGATCGACCGGAACATACGCCGCACCGGCTTTCGCGACGGCGTACATGGCGACCACGAGATCCACCGACCGGCGCAGCGCCAGCGCCACCCGATCCTCGGCACCGACACCCCGCCCCAGCAGATAGCGCGCCAGCCGGTTGACCCGAGCATCCAACTCGGCGTAGGTCAACTCCACACGTCCAGCACCTGCCGGAGCGTCACCGACCAGTGCCACGGCCATCGGATCCGCGGCGACGGTGGCGTCCAACAACGAGACCAATGTCGCGGTCGAATCCAGCGCCGAGGCGGTCGCGTTACGGCCGACCACCAGCTCCGTCCGCTCGGCGGCATCGAGCAGTTCCAGGTCACCCACCGGCGTGCGCGGCGCGGCGATGATCTCACCGAGCAGCCGCGCGAACCGATCCACGAACCCCTGCGCCGTCTCCCGATCGAACAGATCCGTCGCGTAGGTGAAGACCCCGGTGACACCGAGGGGCTCGCCCGCGTCACTGTAGTGGTCAGCTGCGATCAGGTGCAGGTCGAACTGCGACAACTCGGTATCGATATCCAACCCCGACACACTCAAACCCGCCAGCTCCAACGAAGCCTGCGCCAGATTCTGGAACGACAGACCCACCTGGAACAACGGATGCCGCGCGGTCGAACGAACCGGATTGAGCACCTCCACCAAACGCTCGAACGGCACATCAGCATTCGCGAACGCCTGAATATCCGTCTCACGCTGGCGGGCCAGCAGATCGGTGAACGCCTCGCCCGCATCCACCCGGGTACGGAACACCAGCGTATTGACGAACATACCGATCAAATCGTCCAGCACCGCTTCACCACGACCCGCCATCGGCGTACCGATCGCAATGTCATCAGTACCCGACAACCGCGACAACAGCACCGCAAGCGCGGTATGCACCACCATGAACAGCGTCGCACCCTCAGCACGCGCCAACTCGATCAACGCCCGATGAGTCCGGGCATCCACCCGCAACTCGACCTTGCCACCCGCGAACGACTGCACCGCAGGACGCGGCCGATCCGACGGCAAATCCAACTGATCCGGCAGATCCGCCAACGCCTGCTGCCAGTACGCAACCTGCTTGGCCGCCAACGACTCCGAATCGTCCTCACTACCGAGCAGCTCACGCTGCCAGATGCTGTAATCCGCATACTGCACCGCCAGCGGAGTGAAATTCGGGACCTGGCCCATCGAACGAGCCGCGTACGCCATCATCAGGTCCCGCGTCAACGGCCCCACCGACGAACCATCACCGGAAATGTGATGCACCACCATCGCGAGCACATATTCCGCCGGCTCGGAACCAGCGGAATGCGCTGTATCCCCAGCGATCTGGAACAACGCGACCCGCACCGGCACCTCGGAGGTCACGTCGAAGATCGTCGACGTGAATGCCGTCACCGCGGATTCGATATCCTGCGGCGCCACCGATCGGACCTCCAAGCGCGGCACGGCCTGCCCCGGCGGCAGGATGACCTGAACCGGGCCGTCCTCGGTCTGCGGGTAGATGGTGCGCAGGATCTCGTGGCGCACGACGACATCCGACACCGCCTGCTGCAATGCGGCGATATCCAGCGCCCCGGTCAGCCGCACCGCGATGGGCACGTTGTACGCGGCGGACTCGGTGTCGAACTGGTTCAGGAACCACATCCGCTGCTGCGCCAGCGACAACGGAATCCGGTCCGGTCGCGGACCGGCCACCAAATCCCGGCGACCGCCGGCTCCCGCGTGCCGCTCGGCCCGCACGGCCAGCCCCGCGACAGTAGACGCCTCGAACAGCCACCGCACCGGCACCCGGGCATCCAACGCCTTGCCGATACGGGCGGCGACCTGCGTCGCCAACAGCGAATTACCACCGAGCGCGAAGAAATCGTCGTCGGCACCCACACGTTCGACACCGAGCACCTCGGCATAAACCGCCGCGACGATCTCCTCGATCGGAGTCGACGGCGCACGGAACGCCTGAACCTCGACCTCAGGCTCCGGCAACGCCTGACGATCCAGCTTGCCGTTGGCATTCAACGGCAACGCGTCCAGCACCACGAACGCCGACGGCACCATGTACGACGGCAGTCCCGCGGACAGCAGGGACTTCACCGCGGCCACATCGATACCGGCGTCGATATCATTCGGGACCAGGTAGGCGACGAGCCGATCACCGGCCTTCGGATCCGACTTCGCGATCACCGCCGCCTGCGCAACCTGCCGCAACGCCAACAGCGCGGCCTCGATCTCACCGAGTTCGATCCGGAAACCACGAATCTTCACCTGGAAATCCGTACGACCCCGATACTCCAGCTCACCGGCAGCATTCCACGCCACCAGATCACCCGTGCGATACATCCGAGCACCCAGCTCGAACGGATTCGCCACGAAACGATCCGCCGTCAAATCCGAACGACCGAAATAACCACGCGCCAACTGCGCACCAGCCAGATACAACTCACCCGAAACACCCACCGGCACCGGCCGCAAACGCGCATCCAGCACATACACCCGGCTGTTCCACTCCGGCGCACCAATCGGAACCAACGTCTCATCAGCAGCGGTAACCCGGTGGCTGGTGATCGACACCGCCGCCTCGGTCGGACCATACAGATTGAACAGTTCCGCTTTCGGATTCACGATCTGGAAGCGCTTCGCCATCTCGGCGGGCAACGCCTCGCCGATGGCAAGCACCCGCCGGAGTGCGCGGAGCGGTGTGTCGGTGTCCGCGTTGGCGAGCAATGCGTCGAGCATGGACGGCACTACATGCAACGTGGTCACCGATTCACGGGTGATCAGCTCGTTCAGGTACGCCGGATCGCGATGCCCGTCCGGCGCGGCGAGCACCAACCGGCCCCGGCAGACCGCCGCGGACCAGAACTCCCACACCGACAGGTCGAACGTCGCCGCCGTCTTCAGCAAGACCGTGTCATCGTCGACGAGATCGAATTCGAACGACTTCCACAGCAACTGATTCACGATCGCGCCGTGCGATACCGCGACGCCCTTGGGGCGACCCGTCGAACCCGACGTGAAGATCACATACGCGGTGTTCTCCGGACGCAACGGCGTCAGCCGCTCGGCATCGGTGACCGTCGCGGCGGATAGCTCGGTGAGGTCGAGCTCGTCCAGGCGCACCACGGGCGCGGCATCGGAGACGAAGGCCGCCTCGGTATTGGTCAATACACAGACCGGCGCCGCCGTCTCCAGGGTGTAGCCGGTCCGTTCGGCGGGCTGATCGGGATCCACCGGCACATACGCACCACCGGCACGCGCGACCGCGTACATCGCCACAACCAGGTCTACCGACCGGCGCAACGCCAGCGCCACCCGCGATTCCGGGCCGACGCCTTCCGCGATCAGATAGCGGGCCAAACGGTTGACCCGGGCGTCCAGCTCCGCGTATGTCAGCTCCTGCCGACCTTCGCCCGAGTCCTGCGCGTCGGCGACCAGCGCGACGGCATCCGGCGCCGCGGCGACGGCGGAATCCAACAGCGCCGCGAGCGTCGTCGCGGCGGACGACTCCGGCGTGGAGCCGCCGAGCAGCACAGCCGGGTCGATCGCGCGGTCGGTGGCGTTCCACACCGACAGCACTTCGATCCGTTCGGCCCTATCGAGAATCTCGATATCCCCGACCGGTGTCGTCGCGTCCGCCACGACGGCCGCCAGAATGCGCGACAAACGCTGGGCGAAGCCCCGCACCGTTACAGCGTCGAAAAGATCCGTGGCGTAGGTGAAGTAGCCACCGATCCCCGCCGCGTCACCGGCCTCGTCGTAAGTGTCACTCACGATCAGATGCAGATCGAACTGCGACACATTCAGATCGGCTTCTACCCCGGCGATCGTCAAGCCGGGCAATTCCAGCGCGGTTCGTGCCACGTTCTGGAATGACAGGCCAACCTGGAACAGCGGGTGATGGGCGGTCGAGCGTCGCGGGTTGAGCACTTCCACCAAGCGCTCGAACGGAATATCGGCATTCGCGAACGCCTGCAAATCGGTTTCCCGTTGCCGCGCCAATACTTCGGTGAACGAGTCACCACCGGACAGGCGGGTCCGGAACACCACCGTATTGACGAACATACCGATGAGATCATCGAGTTCACGCTCACCGCGACCCGCTACCGGAGTGCCGATCGCGATATCGCCGGAACCGGACAGCCGCGCGAGCAGCACCGCGAGCGCGGTATGCACGACCATGAAGAGGGTGGCGCCGTTGGCGCGTGCCAGTCGCACGAGCCCAGCGTGCGTGGCGGCATCCACCGACACCTCCACCCGTCCACCGGCCAGTGCCGCCACCGCGGGCCGGGGCCGGTCGGTGGGCAGTTCCAGCAGGTCGGGAAGCTCGGCGAGATGCTCGCGCCAGTACTGGATCTGCTGCGCGGCAATGGACTCGGGATCGGATTCGTCGCCGAGCACGGCCCGCTGCCAGAGCGCGTAGTCGGCGTACTGCACCGGCAGTGGTGTCCACGCCGGGGCGAAACCCGCGTTCCGCGCGGCATAGGCCACCATCACATCGCGCACCAGCGGCCCCATCGACGAGGCGTCGGCGGCGATGTGATGCACGACGACAGCGAGCACGTACTCCGGTGTCGACCCCGGCGCACGTCCATCGATCTCCAGCAGCCGCACCCGCACCGGCACTTCTGAGGTCACGTCGAACGGCGTCGAGGCGAGCGCGTACACAGCGTCCACGATCTCGGATTCGGTGACCCGCTCCGGTGCGACATCCAATGTCACCTGTCCGGCGGGCAGGACGACCTGTACGGGACCCTCGGCGGTTTCCGGGTACACGGTGTGCAGCACCTCATGCCGCGCTACCACGTCATCGAGCGCCGCGGCCAGCGCCGCCACGTCGAGCAGCCCGGTGAGCCGAAGAGCGAACGGCAGGTTATAGGCCGCCGAGCCCGATGCCGCCGCCGGATCGTCGTCGACCTGATCGAACCGGTTCAGGAACCACATCCGCCGCTGCGCCAACGACAACGGCAACCGCTCCGGCCGGACGAGGCTACCCAGT
This sequence comes from Nocardia sp. NPDC051787, assembly GCF_040681325.1. Taxonomy (NCBI): domain Bacteria; kingdom Bacillati; phylum Actinomycetota; class Actinomycetes; order Mycobacteriales; family Nocardiaceae; genus Nocardia; species Nocardia sp. NPDC051787. The sequence goes on along the minus strand of NZ_JBFAYO010000024.1, from coordinate 67,871 downwards.
TCGACACGACGGTCGCTGTGCGTGTGCGACTCGATCGCCGTCGCCAAGTCCGTCACGGTCGAGGTCTCGAACAGCGTCCGCACCGGAATGCGGGCACCCACCGCCGCGCCCAACCGCGCCACCACCTGTGTGGCGACCAGCGAGTTGCCGCCGAGTGCGAAGAAATCGTCGTCGGCGCCGACCCGGCTCAGACCGAGCACCTCACCGAAGACACCAGCGACGATCTCTTCCACCGGCGTTGCCGGGGCACGGAATTCGCGAGTGCCGAAGGTCGGCTCCGGCAGCGCCTTACGATCCAGCTTTCCGCTCGGGTTCAACGGGAAAGCGTCCAAAACCACAATCGTGGCCGGAACCATGTACGCCGGAAGCGTGTCACCGATCTCGGCCAGCAATTCCGACGGCTCCACCGACCGCTCCGGCGCGGGGACCACATACGCGACCAGCTGATCACCCAGCGCCGACGGCGCCACCAGCGCAACCGCCTGACTCACCGCAGGCTGGGCCAGCAATGCGGTTTCGATCTCTCCCAGCTCGATCCGCTGGCCACGGAACTTCACCTGGAAATCGGTGCGACCCAGGTAATCGAGCCGTTGCGGTGTATCCCCGGCAGGCGCACGCCACACCACCAGATCACCGGTCCGGTACATCCGTGCACCGGTCCCGAACGGATTGGCGACGAATCGGTCCGCGGTCAGATCGGGGCGGCGCACATACCCGCGAGCAAGCTGGTCACCGGCCAGATACAGCTCTCCCGCCACGCCTGCCGGGACCGGACGCAACCGTGAATCCAGCACATACACCTGCGTGTTCCACTGTGGCAACCCGATCGGCACCGAGCGCTCGTCCGCGGCACGAGCGGGCCAGTAGGTCACCGACACCGCGGCCTCGGTCGGCCCGTACAGGTTGTGCACCCGGGCATCGGACACGGCGTTCACGGCGGCCACCGTCTCCGGCGGCAATGCCTCACCGATCACGAAGATATGCGCCAGACTCGGGCACGCACCCGGCGCGGTATGCGCGGCGAATACCGTCAACATCGACGGCACGAAATCGGTGACCGTCACTCCATGCGCGACAATGGTTTCCGCGACATAAGCGGGGTCGCGATGCCCGTCGGGCGTGGCCACGACCAGTTTCGCCCCGACCCGCAACGGCATGAAGAACCCCCACAACGACACGTCGAACGTCGTCGCGGTCTTCTGCAAATACACGTCGTCGGGACTCAGCGGATACTCGGCCAGCATCCACTCGATCTGATTGTTGATCGCCGCATGCGACACGGCGACGCCTTTGGGGCGTCCCGTCGAACCCGAAGTGAAGATGACATACGCCGGGTGCTGTGGCAGCACCGGTCGCAGCAATTCCTCGGCGCGCACCGGAGCACTGTCGAGGTGATCCAGCTCCAAGTCGTCGACATGGAGCAGCACGGTTCCCGGCGGGACGGGTACCGCGTCGCCGGTCCTCGTCACCACACACGCGGGCTGTGCCGTATCGAGAATGTGCGCGATCCGGTCCGCGGGATGATCAGGATCCAGCGGCACATACGCGCCGCCGGCGGTCACGATCGCGTAGATGCCGACCACCAGATCGACCGAGCGCCGAATCGACAGCCCGACCAGCGATTCCGCACCCACACCCTGCGAAATCAGCACCCGGGCCAGCCGGTTGACGCGCTCATCGAACTCGCGATACGTCAGCGTCGCGTAGCGACTCGATGAGGGGTGGTGGTCGGGCGACGGGTGGGCCAGCGTCGCGTAGCGACTCGATGAGGGGTGGTGGTCGGGCGACGGGTGGGCCAGCGAGACATCCTCGTACACCAACGCGACGGCATCCGGGTGAGCCGCCACCGCCCGGCGATAACCATCGAGCAGCAGCTCGGCGGCGACCGGGTGGCCGGTGTCATTCCAGTCGAGGAGAATCCGGTCCCGCTCGGCCGACGCCAGCAAGTCCACCTCGCCGATGGCCTGTGCCGGATCCGTCGCCACGGCGGCGAGCAACCGCTGCAACCGCGCCGCGAATTCCGCGATCGTCGACTCGTCGAACAGATCGGTGGCATAGGTGAACATCGCCGACAGTCCGGCCGCGGCGTCGTCGTCCTGGCGCGGCACCACGGTCAGCTGGAGATCGAATTTGGCCTGCGCGCCACCCAGCTCGACGGCGGTCGCGCTCAGTCCGGGCAATTCCAGCTGGGGGGCCTGCATGTTCTGGAAGAACAGCGCGACCTGGAACAGCGGGTGGTGTGCTTGCGACCGAACCGGATCGAGCACCTCCACCAGTCGCTCGAACGGCAACTCGGCGTGCGAGAGCGCCGCCAGGTCCGTCTCTTTGGTGGCCGCGAGCAGCTCGGCGAACGAAATGCCCGGATCGACCTCGGTCCGCAGCACCAGCGTGTTGACGAACATGCCGATCAGCTCATCGAGCTCACGCTCACCGCGCCCGGCGACCGGTGTGCCGATGGTGACGTCGTCGCTACCCGACAACCGCCCGAGCAACACCGCGAAAGCGGCGTGTACCACCATGAACAGCGAGGCACCCGTGCGGTGCGCCAGCTCGGTCAGCTCGGCGTGGATCCCAGCCGGGATCTCGAAGGAGAATTCCGCACCACGGCCGGACGCGACGTTCGGCCGAGGCCGATCCGCGGGCAGCTCCAGCCGGTCCGGGATGCCCTGCAAAGCTGCACGCCAGTAGGCGATTTGGGAGGCGGCCACCGATCCGGGATCGGACTCGTCACCCAGGACCGCGCGCTGCCACACCGTGTAATCCGCGTACTGCACCGGCAGTGGTTGCCAGCTCGGCGCGGCACCATCCACCCGCGCCAGATACGCGGCCATCAGATCCCGGATCATCGGCGCGATGGACGCGCCGTCGGCGGCGATGTGGTGAACCACGACAGCGAGGACGTGCTCGGCGGTGCGCGCGGAGCTGTCCACGGAATCCGGCCCAGGCGCGAGTTCGGCGAGGGCGATGCGCAACGGGACCTGCGCGGTCACGTCGAAACCGGCCGACGCGATATCGAGCAGCCAGTCCGCGAGTTCGTCCTCGGCCACCGGCCGCGGCGCCAGGTGCGCAACCGCCTGATCGGCAGGCAGAATCCGCTGATAGCCGGTGCCGTCCAGTGCCGGGTACACGGTGCGCAGCGTCTCGTGCCGATCGACCAGGTCGGCGACCGCCGCCTGCAAGGCCGCCACGTCCAACGCTCCGGACAGGCGGACGGCGAACGGAATATTGTTCGCCGCCGACGCCGGATCGAATTGGTTGAGGAACCACATTCGCTGCTGCGCCAGCGACAACGGGATCGGTTGTGCCGTCTCGCCGTCTCGCGGGACCGGAACCAGCGCACGCCGCCCGCCCGTGCCTCGGAGCGAGGCCAGGCGCGCCGCGAGTGCGGCGACCGTGGATGCCTCGAAGATCACCCGAGCGGGCATACGCGTGTCGAGTGCCGCGCCGAGCCGGGCGATCATCTGGGTGGCCAACAGCGAGTTGCCGCCAAGGTCGAAGAAATCGTCGTCGGCACCCACCGGGCGGTCCGCACTCACGCCGAGCACTTCGGCGAACGTAGTGGCGACGAGCTGCTCGATCGGAGTGGACGGTCCGCGGAATTCTCGTTCCCGGACAACCGGTTCCGGCAGCGCACGGCGATCCAGCTTGCCGTTCGGGCTCAGCGGCAACGCCTCCAGCACCACGATCGCCGTTGGCACCATGTACGCGGGCAGCCGCGCGGCCAAGTGGTCGCGCAACTCGTCCAGGTACGGCTGCTCGTCACCGATGTCATCGGAACGCTGCGCGGGCACGACGTAAGCGACCAGCTGATCGCCCAAACGCTCGTCGGGCCTGACGATCGCCACGGACTGCGCTACCGAATCATGCGCGCGCAGCGCGGCTTCGATCTCGCCCAGCTCGATCCGCAGACCGCGCAGCTTGACCTGGAAATCGGTGCGGCCGACAAAGGTGAGCGAACCGGTCGCGTCGGCGGTGACGAGGTCGCCGGTGCGGTACATCCGGCTGCCCGGCGCACCGAACGGGTTGGCCACGAACCGATCGGCGGTCAGGTCGGCGCGGCCGAAATAGCCGCGCGCCAATTGCGCACCGGCTAGGTACAACTCGCCCGCAACACCCGACGGCACCGGGTGAAGCCGCGAATCGAGCACGTACGCCTGCGTATTCGACACCGGAAGACCGATCGGGACCGCGCCCGCCACGTCCTCGGCAACCGGGGCGTGGGTGGCGTGGACGGTGAACTCCGTCGGACCGTACAGGTTGTACAGCGCCGCCGAACTCACCCGCCGGATCGCCTCCACAGCGTCGGAGGTGAAAGCCTCGCCCGCGATGAGGAGCGCTCGCAGCGAGCCGAGCCCCTCGCCACCTGCCGCGGCAGCGCCGCCGGCGAAGACGGTCAGCATCGATGGCACGAACGAGGTCATGGTGATGCGCTCGGCCGCGATCACCTCGGCCAGATATGCCGGATCGCGGTGTCCGTCCGGACTCGCAACGACCATCCGGCCGCCGGTGCTCAGCGGACCGAACAACTCCCACACCGACACATCGAACGTCGCGGGCGTCTTGAACAACACCACATCGTCGACACCGATCCCGTACTCGCCGGTGATCCAGCGAATCTGGTTGACCGCCGCGGCATGCGGAACCGCGACGCCCTTCGGGCGGCCGGTCGAACCGGAAGTGAAAATCACGTACGCCGGATGCCCCGGACGCAACGGCGCGATTCGCTCCGCATCGACCACCGGCTCGCCCGAGTAACCGGACAAATCCAGCTCGTCCAGCGACAGGGTCGGCACTGCGGCGCCGTCGAAACCATCGCGGGACGTGGTCAGCACACACACCGGCGCCGCCGACTCGAGCACGTACCGGACTCGCTCGTTCGGCTGATCGAGGTCGAGCGGGACATACCCGGCACCCGCCTCCTGCACCGCGTACATGGCGACGACCAGGTCCACCGAGCGCCGCATGCCAAGCGCGACAAGCGTTTCCGGACCGACACCCGCCTCGATCAGCCGACGCGCCAACCGATGCACTCGGGCCGCGAACTCGGCGTAGGTCAGGGACTCCTCATCGGGAACGGACGGGTCGACAATCGCGACCGCCCGGGGGGACGCCGATACCTGGGCGTGGAACAGATCGACGAGGGTAGCCGCCGAGTCGGCGGTCCCGGCCTGCTCCCGGCCGTTGAAGAAGAGACGGGCCGCACCGCCCGCGACCGGTCGGACCCAGTGCCGCACCACATCCGGCGGGCTCGGTTGACCGGTGGCGACGACTACGCGCAGCTCATCCAATCCGGCCGGGTCCAGTCCAGCGAGTGTCGCAGGCGCACCGAACATATGCGTCACATGTTCCCGCCGCAGCAGTCCCGCGAGCCCCGCACCCTCGAATCCGGGAGCCACGACGATCGTCGCCGCGCCACTCACGGCGAGCAGCAATTCGAGCACCAACTGGTCGGACGACGGCGCGACGAAGTGCAGCGTCCGCGCCTGCGGCGTCACCCGGTAGCGCTCCCGCTGCTCATCGCAGAAACCGGACAAACCTGCCTGCGTGACCACCGTCCGCTCCGGCTGCCCGCTCGAATTCCGCGGATAGATCACATACGCCGGGTGCTCACCCTGCAACGGACGCACCCGATCGATGTGGGTCACCGCATCCGCCGGGTAGTTCAGCAGCGCACGTTCGAACTCCGGCTCGTCGACGACCAGCCACGTCACCTGCCCGGGCAGCTGGTCACGCACGGTACCGGCCGTCAGTCCCGCCACCACGCCGGGATCGGACACCATCTGCTCGACCAGGTCCGGCGAATCATCCGGATCCACCGGCACGAAGCCGGCGCTGGTCTTGGCCACCGCCCACAGCGCCACCACCGACTGGATCGAGTGCGGAATAGTCACGGCGACCAAGTCTTCGGGGCCTACGCCACGTTCGAGCAACAACCGAGCGAGCCGTGTCGATCGGGAATCCAACTCGGCGTAACTCATTCGCGCCGCCGACTCCATCGGGACATCGGCGCGGCCGCCGAGCCGTTCCGCGGCCTGTACGACAGCGATGCCGTCCGGGTTCGTTTCCACCGCCATCGCCAGCAACTGCGGCAATGTGGTAACCCGCGGCCGCCGGGTCCGGTTGGGCCGCACACGTGCCGGGCGGGTCATTCGGGTACCCCAGCGCCAGCAAAAGTGCACGGTGTGTCGGCTACCCAAAACAATGAAGTATCCCTCACTACTATCTGGTCAAGCTGTCTTTCTGCCCAGCGTCGGCAGCACTGGGCCACCGCGCACCGTCGATCCGGCGCGCCCGCCGCTATCGCGGCACCACCGGTCGCGGCGCTGTTCGGTCCCGTTCGACACGATACCCACCGCGATGGTTGGTCAACCGCACTTGCATAAGGCCCGATTCACCCGACATCGCTGGATACCTGGCTCCCGAGGAGATCCGGGAGCGCGACCACATGCAGCGCGCTCCGGGCTATCGGTGTTGGCACCGAGTAGGCCTCGTCCAGCACCACGGCCTGCAGGTCGTCCAACTCGGCCGGGTCGATCGCGGCAAGATCGGTGGCATCGGTGAACAAGTGCGTCACCCACTCCTCCGCGAGCAACGTCTGCGGCTCCGCTTCCGCCGGCTCGGTGTCCGCGACCACGACCGAAGCGCCCGCGCTGCCCGCGGCCACCACCTCCAGCACGGCGGCCACCGACTCCGGGCGGCCATACCGGAAGGTCCGAGATTCGAAGGTCAGACCGGTTCGAGCGGACAATCGAGCCGCCGCGGCCGCCAGCGCATCATAGGACAGTGCGAAGCCATACCCCTCGGTGGGCGGCATCCCCGTCGGCACGACGGCCGGATCGTCGCCACGCAACGTGCGTATCCGATTCGCGTACGTGACCGGTCTCGGCGATTGGGCCTCGATCTCGGCGATCACGGCAGGATCGTCGAACGCCAGCCAGTCGACACTGCCGGTGGCCGATGCGACATTCGCCTGCCGCGCGATATCGGCCGCGGCGACCAGGCCCACCTTGACCTCCATTTCGCCGGGCAGCGCCGCGTCGATCGAGGACACCGGAACCAGCGCGGCACCGGTCTCCAGCACCGCCCAGATGGCCACCACCGCATCGATGCCGCGATCCAGGCGGATCGCCACGCCGGTGCCGGGCCCGCAGCCGCGCCCGATCAGCGCCCGCGCCAGCCGCGACGTCCGGGCGTGGATGTCCTGGTACGACAACGCCTCCTCGCCCCACACCACGGCGGGCCCGTCCGGATCGTCCTCGACCGCGACGGCGAACAGCCGGGTCAGCGCGGTGCCCGCAGTCGGTGCCGCGGTCTCGGCCTCGGCGGCGTTCATCGTCGTCCGCGGTGTGGCGAACACGCGATTCCGCTCGTCGGCATCGAGGATGTCGATATCGCCGACACACACTTCCGGGTCGGCGACCACCGAAGTGAGGATGCGCTCCAGCCTGCGTCCGAATGCCTGCGCGGTGGACTCATCGAGAACGTCGGTCGCGTAGGTGATCACGGTGACCAGATCATCGAACGCACCGTCCGCGCGATGCCGCGGCTCGACGGTCACCTGGAGATCGAATTTCGCCGCACCCGCGCCCACGTCCAATGCCGCCACCGTGAGTCCGGGCAGCTCCAGGGTCGGCTGCTCGGCGTTCTGGAACGAGAGCATCACCTGGAACAGCGGGCTGTGCGAGGTGGTGCGTCCCGGGACGACCTTCTCCACCACGCGCTCGAACGGGATGTCCGCGTTCGCGAAGGCCGCCAGATCGATGTGGCGGGCCTGATCGACCAGCTCGGCGAAGCTCGCCCCGGAATCGACTGCGGTGCGCAGCGTCAGGGTGTTGACGAACATGCCGACCAGATCGTCGAGCACGCGTTCGCCGCGGCCCGCGATCGGTGTGCCGATGGCCACGTCGGAGTCGCCGGACAACCGGGACAGCAGCACGGCCAGCGCCGCGTGCACAACCATGAACAACGTCGAATTGTGCTCGCGCGCCAGCTTGGCCAGCGCCTCGTGCACCTCGGGCGCGATGGCGAATCCGGTGTTGGCTCCGCGCATCGTCGGCAGCGCGGGGCGCGGACGGTCCAGCGGCAGGTGCATTTCGCCGGACAGACCGGCGAGCTGGTCGCGCCAGTACGCCAACTGCCGTGCGGCCACCGAGTTCTCGTCGTCGTCGGTGCCGATGGCGGCCCGCTGCCAGATCGCGAAGTCCGCGTACTGCACCTCCAGCGGCGACCAGCGCGGCGAGTTACCGCGAATCCTGGCCAGGTAGGAGGTCATCAGGTCGCGGGCAAGCGGGGCCATCGAGGCACCGTCGGCGGCGATGTGGTGCGCGACCATGGCCAGCAGGTGCTCGTCCGTCCCGGACTCGAGCAGCAGGGCGCGCACCGGGACCTGTTCGGTCACATCGAATCCGGTGCGCATCAGCTCGGTGATCCGGCCGACCGGGTCGTCGGTGGCAGCCACCTCCAACCCACCGGGTAGCGCCTCGGCGACGGACAGGATCTCCTGGTACGGCAGCCCGCCCGGCCCACTCGCCGGGTAGCGCGTGCGCAGCGATTCGTGCCGCTCCAGCACGTCCGCAAGGGCGTAGCGCAACGCGGACACGTCCAGCACACCGGTCAACCGGATCGCCAGCGGAATGTTGTAGGCGGGCGAAGCGGGATCGAACTGATTGAGCACCCACATCCGCTGCTGCGCCAGCGACAGCGGCACATGCTCCACCCGCTCGGCGCGGACCATCGGCGGTCGCTGCGCGCCACCGGCGCCGGGCACTACACGGGCGGCCAGCGCGGCGACCGTCGGCGCCTCGAACAGTTCGCGCACCGCGAGATTCGCGTCCAGCGCCTCGTTGATCCGTGCGACCACCCTGGTGGCCAGCAGCGAGTTGCCGCCGAGGGCGAAGAAGTCGTCGTCGAGGCCGACCTCGGCGGCGCCGAGCAGTCCGGCGAACACCTCCGCCACCGCCTGCTCGACCGGCGAACTCGGCGCGCGGAAAGCCGCCGCGCCGACGAACTCCGGTGCGGGCAGGGCCCTGCGGTCCAGTTTGCCGTTCGGCGTGAGCGGCAGAACCTCGAGCACCACGACGGCGTCCGGAACCATATAGCCGGTCAGGAACTCCGACACTTGCGCGCGCAGCACACTCGAGTCGAGCGTGGCCCCGGTGTCGGGCACGACGTAACCGATCAGGCGATCACCCGCGTGCTCGTCGGAGCGGACCAGCACCACGGCTTGGCTCACGCCTGGGCAACGCAGCAGCGCGGACTCGATCTCGCCGAGTTCGATGCGGAAGCCGCGCAGCTGCACCTGCTGGTCGCCGCGCCCTGCGTACTCCAGGGTGGCCTGGCCACCGAAGCCGACCCAGCGGCCGATATCGCCCGTGCGATACATCCGAGATCCCGGCGTACCGAAGGGGTTCGCGACGAAGCGCGCGGCGGCTAGTCCGGGACGGCCGAGGTAGCCGCGGGACAACTGGGCGCCCACGACGTAGATCTCGCCCGCGACGCCGACCGGAGCCGGATTCAGGCGGTCGTCGAGCACATAGGCGTCCAGGCCGGGCAGCGCGCGGCCGATGACGCTGGCGGCGTTGTCCGCCATCTGCTCGTCCAGCGACAGGAACGAGACGTGCACCGTGGTCTCGGTGATGCCGTACATGTTCACCAGCCACGGCGCGTCCACGGGATGATGCTCGTACCAGCGCCGCAACTGGCGCAGATCCAGCGCTTCGCCGCCGAACACCACATAGCGCAGCGCGAGCTTGCCCTGGTCGTTCGGATGCGCGGCCCGGTCGGCCTCGGCGAGCTGATAGAACGCCGACGGGGTCTGGTTGAGCACGGTGACCTGTTCGCGAATCAACAGCTCGCGGAACTGCTCCGGCGACCGGGAGGTCAGGTAGTCGACCACCACCACGGTGCCACCGTTGGCCAGCGCGCACCACAGCTCCCACACCGAGAAGTCGAACGCGAACGAATGGAACAGCGTCCACACGTCGGTCTCGTCGAACTCGAACAGCAGCTGGGTGTTGGCGAACAATTCGACGACGTTGCGGTGCGCGACGCCGACACCCTTGGGCACGCCGGTGGAGCCCGAGGTGTAGATGACGTAGGCCAGGTTGTCCGGACGCAGCGGCGCGAGGCGTTCGGCGTCGCGGATCCTGGCGTCGTCGAACGCGGTGGTCGCCGCGAGGATGTCTTCGAGCAGGAGCACCGGAATAGAGCCCGCGGGGAGCGCATCCCGCTCGGCGGCGGTCGCCAGGATGCAGGTGGGGGCGGCATCGGCGAGCATGAATTCCAGCCGCTGCACCGGATAGGTGGTGTCGATCGGCAGGTACGCCGCACCGGCCGTGAGCACCGCCAACAGCGCGACAGGTAGCTCCTCGGTACGCGGGACAGCGACGGCTACCAGCGATTCCGGGCCCGCGCCGTGCGCGATCAGCGCGCGGGCCACCCGATTCGCCCGGCGCTGCAACTCACCGAAAGTCAGTGTGGTGTCGCCGAAACGGATCGCACCCGCGTTGGGCCGCCTGCGCGCCTGCGCGCCGATCAGGTCCACCAGGGTCACTTCGGGCACCGCGGCGCCAGGGGTGTTCCACTCGTGCAGCACGAGTTCGCGCTCGCCGGGCGCCAGTACGTCGATATCGCCGACGGTCACCGTGGCGTCGAAGGCCACCGCGCGCAAGATCCGGCCGAAGCGATCGGCGAAGTCCTGCACGGTCGCCTCGTCGAACAGGTCGGTGGCGTAGGTGAAGGCCGCCGACATGCCCTGGGTGGCGCCGTGCCGGTCGATGTTCTCCACCAGCGCCAGCTGCAGGTCGAACTTCGCCAGCGGCACCGCGAGATCCACCGCGGACACCGAAAGACCGGGCAGCTCCAACTCGGTGCGGGCCAGGTTCTGGAAGGTCAGCATCACCTGGAACAGTGGGTGCCGCGCGGCCGACCGCGCCGGGTCCAGCAGCTCGACCAGCCGCTCGAACGGAACGTCGGCATGGCCGAACGCCTCGACATCGATGGTGCGCACTTCGCGCAGCAGCTCGTCGAATCGCGCGCCGGGCTCGATCTCGGTGCGCAGCACCAACGTGTTGACGAACATGCCTATTACGTCATCGAGTGCGGCTTCGCCTCGGCCCGCCACCGGCGTGCCGATGGCGATGTCCCTGGTGCCCGACAGGCGGGCGAGCAGCACGGCGAGCGCCGCGTGCACCACCATGAACAAGGTCGAATTATGTTGCTGTGCAATGCGGCTCAGCGCGGCATGAGCATCGGCGTCGATCTCGAAGCCGAGCGTGGCGCCGTGATGGGACGCGACCGCGGGACGCGACCGGTCCGCGGGCAGCTCCAATTGCTCGGGCAGCGCGGCCAATTCGGTGCGCCAGAAGGCAATCTGCTGCGCCAGAACCGAATCCGGGTCGTCCTCGTCGCCGAGGATCTCGCGCTGCCAGATGGCGAAGTCGGCGTACTGCACCTCGAGTGCGGGCCATTCCGGCGCGCCGCCGCGCATCCGTTCCATGTACGCGCTCATCAGGTCGCGGGTCAGCGGCCCCATGGAGAAACCGTCGCCCGCGATGTGGTGCACCACGCAGATCAGTACCTGCTCGGTCTCGCTCAGCGCCAGCAAGCGCACCCGCACGGGCGGCGCGACCGTGACGTCGAAACCCTCGGTCACCGCGGCGGCAACGAGCGCGGGCACCTCGGACTCTGCGGCCTGCTCGACCGTGAGTTCCGGCACGGCACGCGGATCGGACGCGGGCAGCACCAGCTGGTAGCCCTCGCCGTCGACCTCCGGGTACAGGGTGCGCAGCACCTCGTGCCGCTCGGCGAGATCGTGCACCGCGGCGCGCAGCGCGTCGACATCGAGCCGGCCCGATAGTCGCACCGCGACCGGGATGTTGTCGACCGCGCTGGCCGGATCGAACCGGTTCAGGAACCACATGCGCTGCTGGGCGTAGGACAGCGGCACCCGCTCCGGGCGCGGACGCGCGTGCAGCGCCTGTCCCGCGGCCGAACCCGCGTGCCGCTCCACGCGAGCGGCGAGCGCGGCGACGGTGGTCGCCTCGAACAGCAACTGCACCGGCACCCGCAGATCCAGCGCCGACCCGATGCGCGCGGCGGCCTGCGCGGCCAGCAGCGAGTTGCCCCCCAGCTCGAAGAAGTCGTCGTCCGCACCGACGCGGCCGTCCTCCTCGGGCACCAGCAGCGCGGCGAACACGTCCGCGACGATCTCCTCGACCGGCGTCGACGGCGCGCGGAAGGCACGCACGGCGAAGACGGGCTCGGGCAGCGCCGCGCGGTCGAGCTTGCCGACCGGCGTCAGCGGGATCTCGTCCAGCACCAGGATGGACGCGGGAATCATGTACGCGGGCAACGACTCGCCGATGAACTCGGCGAGCGCGCCGGTGTCCACGTCGGCCCCCGACCGCGGCAACACATACGACACCAGCGCGGTCGCGCCCGAGGGCAGCGCCTTGCCGAGGGTGGCCGCGAAATCGATGTCCGGGTGGCTGGTGAGCGCGGTGTCGATCTCGCCGAGCTCGATACGGAAGCCGCGGATCTTCACCTGGAAGTCCGAACGCCCCAGGTATTCGATGGCGCCGCCGTCCTGGCCCGCGGATTCGCTGCGGCGCACCAGGTCTCCGGTGCGGTAGAGCCGTGCCCCCGGGTTGCCGGTGTCGGCGCCGAACGGGCTGGCGACGAACCGCTCCGCGGTCAGCCCGGGCCGTCCGAGATAGCCCTGCGCCAGCGCGGGACCCGACAGGTACAGCTCGCCGACCACGCCGGCCGGTACCGGCCGCAACCGCGAATCGAGCACGAACGCACCGACTCCCGGGATGGGCGTGCCGATCGTGATGGGCTCGCCCGGCACCATCGGCGGCGTGCTGGTCGCGAGAATGGTCGCCTCGGTGGGCCCGTAACCGTTGTAGAACTCGCGCTCATCAGCCCAGCGGCCGACGAGTTCCGGACCGAACTTGTCACCGGCCACCACCACGGCCTGCAGATCGTCCAGCCCGGCCGGATCCACCGATTCCAGGGCGCCCGGGGTGATGAGCATGTGCGTGACGCGCTCGCGCCGCAGCAGATCCGCCAGTTCGAAGCCGCCGAACACGGTCGGCGGCGCGATCACCAGCGTCGCGCCGGAGGAGAAGGCCAGCAGCAGTTCGAGTACCGAGACGTCGAAGTTCGGCGAGCACACGTGGAGTACCCGCGAATCCTCGGTCACCCCGTAGTGCTCGCGTTCCGCCGCCACCAGCCCCGCCAGGCCGCTGTGCGAGACCACGACGCCCTTGGGCTTCCCGGTCGATCCGGAGGTGTAGATGACGTAGGCCGGGTGCCGCTCGTCCAGCGGGCGCACGCGGTCGGTATAGGAGATGGGGTGCCCCGGGCGCGCGGCGATCCGCGCGGACAGCACCGGGTCGTCCATCTCGACCCAGTACGCGGCGGTGCCGAGCACCGGGCGATGCGCCGAGATGGTGAGTCCAACGGCCGCGCCGGAATCGGCGACGATGTGGTTGATCCGGTCGGGCGGGTAGGTCGGATCCACCGGCACGTAGGCCGCGCCGGTCTTCGCGATGGCCCAGACCGCGAGCACCGACTCCACGCTGCGCGAGATTCCGATGGCGACCACGTCGCCCGGCCCGACACCGCGCGCGATCAGTTCCCTGGCCAGCCGCGAGGACGCGGCGTCCAGTTCGGCGTAGGTGAGTTCCTGATCGTCGGCCGGATCTCCCGTGGGGCTGAACCGGATCGCGACCTCGGTGGCGGCGGACTCGACCGCGGCGGTGAGCAGCTGACCGAAGAGGGGACTGCCCGACCTGCGACGACGGCTACCACGAGTGGAGCGACGGGCGGTTTCCATTCGAGTGCATTCACCTCTCGCATCGAGCCAGGACTTGGACATTTCCAGGCCGAGGGTCTGTTTTCCGGGCCCAGCGCGGTCCGAGCAATCATATAAGGAATCGATCGGTAGGCCCGCGCGCCGTATTGGATTGCCGCGGCTGCCGCGTGTGCGGTCCGCGCCCCTTCTTCGTCCGTGCCGTCCTCTCGTCGGACACCGTCGATTCCCCTTGGATGCGGTGTCGTGCCTGATGCCTGTCGTTATATCGGCGCCGGGCCGGTCATGTTGCAGGCATACCCACATCGGTGAACTTGTTCACAACCATCCCCGCCGGGTGGCCTGCACCCCCGCCTGGAATCTGGTGCTCGCGCCGAGACGCTCCAGCAGCCGGGCGGTGCGGCGGACCACCGTGCGCCGCGACATCCCGAGCCGGCGTGCGATGGTGTCGTCGGTGGCGCCCAGTCCCATCAGGGTCAGGATCGCCCGGTCGCGCTCGTCCAGCGCCTCCGCGGCCGGGTTCACCGAGATCGGCGCGGCCATCGCCCACAGCACGTCGAAGGTCTTGATCAGCAATTCGAGCGCGGGGGATCCGGTCAAGCGCAGCCCCATCGGATCGGGCCTGCGTTCGTCGGCGTGCAGCACCAGGCTGGCCCGCTCGTCGTCGCAGATGATCAGCTTGAACGGCGGCTCGGGCAGCGTTCTGGCCTGTGCTCCACTGGCATTGGTGGACAGCGCGTGCCGCAGGCGTTCGGGGTCCTGGTAGACGGTGTCCTGATACAGCGTCTGGTAACGAATGCCTTCGCCGAGCCGGGCCCGTTTGAGCTGGAACAGCTGTCGCTCGCGCTCCGGATCGCTCAGGTAGGGTCCGCGTTCGACCAGCTTGACGCAGGTACGCGCGCCGGTCTGCATCTCCTCGAAATCCGCCAGCATTTCCAGCCGCTCGTACACCGGCACCACGGCGCCGTTACCGCGCGGCGAGCGGCGCACCGAACGGAACGTCTCGCTCAGCCGCGCCGCGGCGGCATGCATGTGGTTGATCTCCTGTTGCCTACGCCGCGCCTCGGCCTCCGACAACGATTCCGGTGCGTGCGCGTCCCAGACCGTGCCGCCGTCGGGCGACTCGACGCGGACCGCGGCGCGTAACTCACACAACACATCCAACGAGTCGGCCGCGAGGTGTTCCGAAACGCCCAGGTACTGCGCGATATCGGCGAGACTCGATCGCGGATGGTGCACCAGCACGGCGTAGGTGCGGCCGTGCGGTGACCCAGGCTCGAAGATGTCGCCCAGCTCGATCACGGCCCGAGCCTAGCGACCGACCGGTGGCCATGGGGCGGGTCCACGAGACCCGTGCGCAGAGCCGCGCGCGCCTCGCCCGGGCACGGGAGGCACCGCGGGGCGCAACCGTGCGATCGTCGGAATATCAAGCCGGACAGGGGAAATCAGTGGGCCGTCGGACCCCACTGCATCGGCGCGCCCTTGGCGGCCAGATACGGCAGCGGGTCGATCTTGGTACCGGCCTGATCCCAGATCTCCAGGTGCAGATGCGGACCGGTGGACTGGCCCCGGTTTCCGACGGTGGCGATCACGTCGCCCGCGTTCACCCGCTGGCCCTCGTGCACGAACATCTCGTTCACGTGGCCGTACACCGCGGTGGTGCCGTCGTCCTGCAGCACGCGCACCCACAGGCCGAAACCGGAGGCAGGGCCCGCTTCGATCACGGTGCCATTGCTCACCGAATGGATCGGAGCGCCGAGCGCGTCGGCGAAGTCGACGCCGTAGTGCATGGCGCCCCAGCGACTGCCGAAGCCAGAGCTGATCGCGCCGCCCACCGGGCGCACCGCCGACGGCGGCGCGACCTGCTGCTGCACACCCCGGAGAGCCTCCTCGGCCTGGGCCAGCGGCGCGGAGATCTCGGGCGGGAGATTGGGGATGCCGAACGGGGCGGCGACCGGCGCCGCGATCGCGGTGGCGGCGACCGGAGCGGGAGCGGGCTCCGGCGCGGCTTCGGCGACCGGCTCGGCGGCCGCCTTCGCCTCGGCGACCGGAAGAATGCCGGTGCCCTTGACCGTGGCGGGCGCGGCGGCCGACTCCTCGTCGGCATCGTGCGCACCGGGAAGCAGCGGGGCCGCGTAGGCGAGGGCCGGGGCGACCTGGCTGGCGGCGCCGATCAGAGCGCCGGCGGCGACCGCGGCGCTCGCGGCGGCCTTGACCCGCTCGGCTGCGGACGGCTCGGCGCGGTGCCGCGTCGGCCGGTCCTTGGAGCCGCCCTCGCCGAGGAGGCTGTGGACGGTAATGGAATCGGGGCCTACACGGTGCTGCGACAAAGCTGGTCCTCGGTCGACGTACAGGGTCCGGATGCCGTTGCCCGGGATCGAAGCGGTTTAATAACGATTCGATGACGCCGGGCGGATAACGGTTTGGCATCCGTTGTGATGGGAACTCTACCTCGTCGTGACCATTCCGCAACCTTCTGCGGAAAATTCGCAGGTGAGGCACGGGTCACATGTCCAGATGGGCGAGACTTGGACCGTGATCCTCGACCATTTGGACGTCCCGATCGCGCTCGCCCCGATGGCGGGCGGCCCGTCCACTCCCGAGCTGACCGCCGCCGTCGCCGAAGCGGGCGGCTTCGGACAGCTGGCCGCCGGTTATCTGAGCGCCACCGACACCGCCGCGCGGATCACGGCGACCCGCGTCGCGACCGACAAGCCGTTCGGCGTCAACCTCTTCGTGCCCGGCCCCGCGACCCCGGCCGCCGACCTGGCGGACTATCTCGCCGAACTCGGCGCCGACCATGAACTCGGAGACGCGAAGTTCGACACCGACGACTGGGACGCCAAACTCGACCTGCTGGTCGCCGACCCGGTCGCGGCCGTGTCGTTCACCTTCGGCTGCCCGAGCGCCGCGGAGATCGCCCGGCTGCACGCCGTCGGCTCCGAGGTCTGGGTGACGGTCACCTCGCCCGGCGAGGCGCGCGTCGCGGTGGACGCGGGCGCCGACGTGCTCATCGCCCAAGGCGTGGAGGCGGGCGGGCACCGCGCGAGTTTCGTGGATCGACCGGCCGCCGACGAAACCGATCCGCTCGGCCTGCTGGCGCTGCTGCAACTTCTGGCCACCGCCACGGATCGGCCGCTGGTGGCCACGGGCGGCATCGCCACGGGCGCGGGCATCGCCGCGGCGCTCGCGGCAGGCGCCGCGGCCGCCCAGCTGGGCACCGTGTTCCTACGCTGCCCCGAGGCGGGCACCAATCACGTGCATCGCACCGCTCTGACCGCGGAGACTCCGACAATGCTCACCCGCGCTTTCACCGGACGCAGGGCGCGCGGGCTGCGCAACCGATTCCTGCTCGCGCACACCGCCACCGCACCGGCCGGATACCCCGAAATCCACTACGCCACCGCCCCACTGCGGGCCGCGGCACGGGCAGCGGGGAATGCCGACGAGGTCAACCTCTGGGCGGGTCAAACCCATGCGCTTGCACCGGAAACACCTGCGAGCGACCTGGTCCGCGCACTGGCCGCGGACACGAAAACCGCACTGGAAAAAGCACTTTCGCGCCGAATCCAGTCTAGTTGACAACGACTTTCGATTAGACTCGTGGCGCATCGCATCACGTCCAGCACTGGAGGAGAGCGTTATGTCCCTCGATGTCCCCACCGCCCTACTCGAACGCGCCGAGCGCGGCGAGGTCGACGACGCCGACTTCGTCGAGGTCGTCCGCAATTCGCTGCCCTACGCCTGGGAGGTCGTCAGCCGGGTGGCCGGTGACCTGAGCTCCGGCACGGCGGAATTCGCCGACAACACGATCGCGCCGCCGGACGAGGTGGCCCGCGGGCAACTACTGCGCGCCATGGCTTCCGACGCCATTCGCGGCGGACTCGAGCGGCACTTCGGGGTGAAGCTCGCCTTCCAGAACTGCCACCGGGTCGCCGCGTTCCCGCTGTCCGCGGTCGGCGGCGAAACGTACACCACGTTCATCGGCACCAGGGCGCAACTGCTCAACCAGAGCCCCGAACTGCGCAACTGCTGATCAGCGCGAACTGAACACCCGGCGCGGCAACCGTTTCGGTCCGCGCCGGGTGTTCGCGCGAAGAGGCCGGGCACACCCGCGCGTCGCCACCGTTCGTGGCCGCGCCGCGCGCGTAGGGTGAACCGCCATGAGCAGCAACGATCTTCGGGATGAGGTCGAAGCCAGGCTGGCGCCGTGGCAACAACAGCTCGGGGCGGACCGCGCCGCCTACACCAATCACGTACTGCGCGTCCTGACGCTGTGCGATCAGCTGGCCGCCGACCAGCAACCCCTACCGAGCGCTCGCGAGGAGTACCTGACCGCGGCCACCCTGCACGATATCGGCATCTGGGCCGCGGGCACCTTCGACTACCTGGCCCCCTCCTGCGACTTGGCCCGAGCCTGGCTGTCGAGCATCGACCGCGACGACCTGACCGGCCTGGTGGTGTCGATGATCAACGAGCACCATAGGATTCGTCCCGCCGGTCCGCCACACGACCCGGTCGAGATCTTCCGCCGCGCCGATGCCATCGATGTCGGCCGCGGTCTGTTCGGCCGGTTCGGCGTCTCCAGCGGCACCTACCGTGACCTGGCAAAACGCTATCCGAACCACGGCTTTCACCGCGCCTTGGTCCGTCTGACCGTGCGGCGGCTGCGGACCAACCCCACGTCACCGCTGCCGATGGTGCGGTGGTAACGCGGGGTGGTCGGCGGGAAGTCGGGTTCAGTCGAGGGTGGTGACGTCCAGGTCGCCGTCGGCGTACTGGCTGCGTAGCCGCTTCTTGTCGAACTTGCCCACGCTGGTCTTGGGGACTTCGGCGATGAATGTCCAGCGTTCGGGCAGCTGCCATTTGGCGAATTTGCCGGCCAGGAACTCGCGCAGCTCTTCGGGTTTGGCTTCGGCGCCTTCGGCGAGCACGATCGCCACCAGCGGCCGCTCGTCCCACTTCTCGTCCGGCACGCCGATCACCGCGGCCTCGGCGACGGCGGGGTGGCCGATCACGGCGTTCTCCAGATCGACCGATGAAATCCATTCACCGCCGGACTTGATCACGTCCTTGGAGCGGTCGACCAGGGTGAGGTAGCCGTCCGGGCTGATCTTGCCGACGTCGCCGGTCCGCAGCCAGCCCTCGTCGAACTTCTCCGGATCCACCGGTGTGCCGTCGGGCGAATAGTAGGAGCCGGTGATCCACGGGCCGCGTACTTCCAGTTCCCCGAGGGATTCCCCGTCGTTGGCGACCACGCCGTCGTCGCCAACCAGGCGGGCCTGCACACCGGCCGGGAACCGGCCCTGGGTCACCCGGTAGGCCCACTTCGCCTCGTCGGTGACCGCGGCGGCGGGTGGATGGGCGACGCTGCCCAGCGGGGAGGTCTCGGTCATGCCCCACGCGTGCAGCACCCGCACGCCGTGTTTGTCCTCGAAGGTGTGCATCATCGACGGCGGCACCGCCGAGCCGCCCACCACGACCGAGCGCAAATGGGTGATGTCCTGCGGATTTGCCGCCAGCGCCGCCAGCACCCCGCCCCAGATGGTCGGCACCGCGGCGGCGAAGGACGGCTTGCACGCGGCCATCATCTCCAGCAACGGGACCGGCTGCAGGAACCGGTCGGGCATGAGCAGATTCGCCCCCGACATCAGCGCCGCGTACGGCAGGCCCCAGGCATTCGCGTGGAACAGCGGCACGATGGCCAGAATGGTGTCGGTTTCGAACAGGCCCATCCCGTTGTTCGCGGCCACCTGCATGGCGTGCAGCCAGTTGGAGCGGTGCGAGTACACCACGCCCTTCGGGTCGCCGGTGGTGCCGGAGGTGTAGCACATCGCCGCGGCGGCGCGTTCGTCGATCACCGGGAAGTCGTAGCCCTCGGGCTGCGCGGCCAGCAGCTCGGAGTAGGAGTGCACCGCCACGCCCTCAGGCGCGTTCAGCGTCGCGGCGTCACCGTTGACCACGATGACGTGGCGCACCGTGGTCAGGTGCGGCAGGATCTGCCCGAACAGCGGCACCAGCGTGCCGTCCACCAGCACCACCCGGTCTTCGGCGTGGTTGGCCACGTAGACGACCTGCTCGGGGAACAACCGGATGTTCAGCGCATGCAGCACCGCACCCATCGCCGGCACCGCGATATAGGCCACCAGATGCTCGTTGTTGTTCCACATGAACGTGCCGACCCGATCGCCCACCCCGATCCCCAACCCGCGCAGCGCGTTCGCCAACCGCGCCGACTCCGCACCGACCTCGCGGTAGGTCATGGTGCGCACGCCAGTACCGGTCCACGTGGACACGGTCGAATCCCCGGCGAACGTCGATGCGTAGCGCAGCAACGTCGCCAACGACAACGGCTCGTCCTGCATAGTGCTGAACATCGGAACTCCTCTTTTCTCCAATGACTTCCGCTCAGAAAGCCAAGTCCGTTTCGGCCACCTTCGGGGTCTCCGACGTGATCCCATAGAGCAACCCGATCCAGCGGATCACTTCGGGATACAGAATCGGTTTGCCGCTGGTGAGCACGGCACACGTCAGCGCGCGCTCGGGATCGGCCCATGAGACGTTGTTGGTGAAGCCGAGATGGCCGAAGGCACGCGTGGTATCGGGGCCGAACAGACTGAACAACCGCCCGCCCAGCATGGGCCCGTATCCGAAGCCGAAATTCATGCCCAGCGTGAGATCGGGCTCGATACGGGACTGTGGAACGAGCGCCGCGGCGATGGTGTCCGGCCGCATCACCCGTACGCCGTCGAGTTCGCCACCACGGCGGAAGATCTCGTAGAAGCGGGTGAACTCCACCGCGGTACTGACCAGGTTGGCGGCGGGCGCGATGACGCTCAGATAGGCCGGATCGTTGCCGGTCTCGACGGCCTCGGCGAAGCTGACCCCCAGCAGCCGGTCCATGGCATTGGACAGCGGCGGCATCCCGGTCAGGTAGTTGTGCGCCAGCTTGGGGAAATCCTCCGGCGACACCCCGTAATTGGTCCACCGGAAGCCCAGTGGACGCAGGATCTCCTCGGCCAGAACGGTGCGGATGTCCTTCCCGGTCGCGCGGTGCACCACCTCGCCCAGAATGAAACCGCCCGACAGCGCGTGATACGACTGGAAGCGGCCGGGCGGCACGGACGGGCGTGCCGCGCACAGATTCCACACCAGCCGTTCCCGATCCGCGACCGCTTCGGCGGTGAGCGCCTCCCTGGGCAGGCTCGCCACGCCGGACCGGTGCGCGAGCACCTGCCCGATCGTGATGGATTCCTTTCCATGACAGCCGTATTCGGGAATGTAGCGGCTGACCGGCGCGTGCAGCTCGAGCAGTCCACGCTCGATGAGCAGGTGCACGACGAACGCCGTGACGCCTTTGGACGCGGAGTAGGTGACGAACGGGGTGCGCGTGTTTACGAGAACCTTCGGCGTATCGGGCCCGTCGCCGGGACCGTTGCCGTGCGCGTGACCGAGTGCTCGATCGAAGACGACTTGCCCGTGCCTGCGCACGCACACCTGGATGGCGGGATGGACGCCACTGCGATACACCAGCCGCATACGCCGCCAGATGCGCTCGGCGTAGTCGGGCGCCAAGCCGACATCAGTCGGCGCCACCTCTGCGCCGATCGACGCGACGGAGTCGAAGTCTTCCGGGATGTCACTGCGTCGCACCAGGTCGGGCAGCTTCGGAAGGGTCGGTACGCGCGCGAGCATGTTCAGCACACACCGACCATGAGCCACATCACATCGGGGATGCTACCCAACAGTAGGCCGCACCGGGCAGGGCCCAGGGGATTCCCGAACCCACCCGCCCGACAGTGGATGCCCTCAGTTCCCGCTGGTCAGCTCGGCTGCCGCGATATCCATAGCGGGTGCGCCTCGAGCCCAGCTTTCAGGGCGGCATCGCGACCTCGGTAGCGGATATCTCGGCTCCAGCTACGAAATCGGCACCGCCACCTCGGTATGCGCCGGATACGCATGGACCACAGCGGTATTCAGCTTGGGCACCACGTGGGTGAGCGTGTGCTCGGCGTCGTGCGCGACCCGGTGGGCGTCCGCGAGCGTGATGGTCGGCGCCACGTCCAGTTCCACGTCGGCGTGCAGGCGATGCCCGATCCAGCGCATCCGCAGGCTGCGCACGCCTTGCACGCCGGGCTCGGCGGCCAGCGCCCGCTCGGCCGCGAGGACCAGCCCCGGCTCGACCGCGTCCATCAACCGGCGCAGCACGTCCCGCGCCGCGGTGCGCAAGACCGCGAGGATCGCGACGGTGATCAGCAGACCGACGATCGGGTCCGCCAGCGGGAATCCCAAGGCCACTCCCCCGGCGCCGAGTAGCACGGCCAGCGAGGTGAACCCGTCGGTGCGGGCGTGCAGACCATCGGCGACCAGCGCCGCCGAGCCGATCCGCCGCCCCACCCGAATCCGGTACAGCGCGACCGTCTCATTGCCGAAGAACCCGATCAGGCCTGCCGCGGCGACCCAGCCGAGATGGTCGATCGGCACCGGATCGAGCATCCTGCGCACCGCCTCGTAGCCCGCGATCAGCGCGGACAGGGCGATCATCGCGACGACGAAGAGCCCGGCCAAGTCCTCCGCCCTGCCGAACCCGTAGGTGTAGCGCCGGGTCGCCGACTTGCGTCCGAGCACGAACGCGATCCACAGCGGCACGGCGGTCAGCGCGTCGGAGAAGTTGTGCACGGTGTCGGCAGCCAGCGCCACCGAACCGGACACGGCGACGATCAGTAGCTGCAGCGCCGCCGTACACCCCAGCACGACCAGACTGAGTTTGACCGCGCGGATGCCGATGGCACTGGCCTCGAGCGCGTCGTCCATGCTGTCGGCGGCGTCGTGGCTGTGCGGGGTGAAGATTTCGCGCAGTGCGCGGAGCAGGCCCGTCCGGTGCTCATGATGGTGTCCGGCGTGGCGGTGGTGATGCCGATGGCTACCGTGCTGGTGCCGGTGTTCGTGCGCATCCGGTGCGCGGTGGCCATTGTTGCGGCCGTTCGCCGTAATCCGGGCCCCGGCAGCATGTTTCGACCAGTTCATGACGCACCCGCCTCGTTGGGGCGGGGCAGTTCGCGCACCGCGCCCACCCCGCGATGGTGCGCCGGAACGCCAGGTCCCGCATGCTCGGCGTTGTACACCGCGTCCACCACCAATTGCCGGACGTGCTCGTTCTCCAAGCGGTAGTAGATCGTCGTGCCCGACCTTCGGGTGTTCACCAGACGCGCCATCCGCAGTTTCGCCAAATGCTGCGACACCGAGGACGCGGGCTTGCGGACATGTCCGGCCAGATCGGTCACCGACAGTTCCCGGTCGACCAGCGCCCACAGCACCTGCACGCGCGTCGGGTCGGCCAGCATCCGGAACACCTCGACAACCAGCCCGACCTGGTCCTCCGCAAGTGGGGGCCGCATTTCCTGGCTATCTGCATTCATACGCAGATATTAGAGCAGGCGGAGGGCTGGGTACAGGCACCGCTCCGGGCCGGTGTGCCGGCGGCACCCCCTGCGTCGCCGCCGACACATCGGTCGACCCCAGATCCGAACAGCTTCTGTCTTAGTCGAGTGTGGCGCTAGTGCGCCAGCCGAGTGAGCGGATATCACCTGAACGAGACAAACCAATCTCCCCGGTGCACGGGCACTTTCGGTGCCCACCCCACACATACCCGTTGACCAGCATGAATAGCGCGGTGCCAGACCGAAGGTCATGCGCCTGCTGTACACACAGCTGCACGTGCAGGGGGAACGTTCGAGTGCCCCGATATCTCGGCCGCACGCCTTTCGCGAGCGCTGCACAGAGACGATCCAGCCATTGTGCACCGAACGACGGCTACGACTACGCCCGATGTGGCCGAAAATGCCAATCGGGTGACCGCGGATGTCTTCGGCCTGCGAGTACTCCACCGTACTCTCGATGCATGACCTCGCCGTCGATCATCATCATCGGAGCCGGATTCGGCGGGCTCGGCATGGCACTGGAGCTGCGCAGGGCCGGGCTGGACACGTTCACCATCCTCGAACGCGCCGACGACCTCGGCGGCGTATGGCGCGAGAACACCTACCCCGGCGCGGCCTGTGACGTGCCCTCGCCGCTGTACTCCTGGTCCTACGAACCGAAATCCGACTGGCCACGGCGCTTTTCCGAACAGCGCGACATCCACGAGTACATGCGCGGTATCGCCGGCAAGTACGGCCTGCGGCGCTTCATCCGCTTCGGCACCGAGGTGACCGACGCGGAGTTCGACGAGCACAGCGGCCAGTGGACCGTGCGCACAGCCGACGGTGCGCAGCTGTCTGCCGACATCCTCATCCCGGCGGTCGGCCAGCTGTCGCGTCCGGCCATGCCGAACATCCCTGGCATCGACACCTTCGCCGGCCCCGCGTTCCACTCCGCCGAGTGGAACCACGAGGTCGACCTCACCGGCAAACGCATCGCCTGCATCGGCACCGGAGCAAGCGCCATCCAGTTCATCCCGCGTATCCAGCCGCGGGCCGCCCACCTCACGCTGTTCCAACGTTCGGCGGCCTGGGTGCTGCCGAAGGCCGACGTCGCCTACAGCTCCCTGCACCATGCGCTGTTCAAGTACTTCCCACCCAGCCGTATCGCGGAGCGCTTCGCCATCTGGTCGTTCTTCGAAGTGCTCGCCTTGGCGCTCACCGACATCCCGGCGATCAAGACACCGGTGATCACGTTGGCCGACCGGCACCGGGCCGAGCAGGTCCCCGACCCGGAGCTGCGCGCGAAACTGACGCCCGACTACGCCGCGGGCTGCAAACGCGGCCTGTTCTCCAACGACTACTTTCCCGCGCTGGCGCAGCCCAACGTCACCGTGGAGACCACGGCCATCGAGGCGATCACCCCGACCGGTATCCGCACCGCCGACGGCGTCGAGCACGAGGTGGACGTCATCATCTACGGCACCGGATTCAAGGGCACCGAGTTCCTCGCACCGATGAACATCTACGGCCTCGACGGGCGCAAGCTGGCCGACGTGTGGGGCGACGCCGGGGCCCGCGCCTACCTCGGCATCTCCGTGCCGCGGTTCCCGAACCTGTTCATGATGTACGGCCCGAACACCAACGTCGGCTCCGGCTCGATCATCTACATGCTCGAATCCCAGGCCCGCTACATCCGCCGGGTCGTGCAGTATCTCACCGACCGCCCCGGCCGCCACCTCGCCGCCCGCCCCGCCACCGAGCAGCGCTGGGACGACTGGCTCCAGCGCCGCCTCGAAGACACCCCGTGGAATTTCTGCACCAGCTGGTACCGCAACGCCGCCGGACGGATCACCAACAACTGGCCCGGCGCCACCGTGCTCTACCGCTGGAAAACAAGGACGTTCGACGCGTCCGACTACGACGAGACGCAGGCACCTGCGCACTCGGCATAACTTGGCAATCCATCAGTAAACTGGCCTTATCCGGGGTGGAGCGGAGGTGTGCCGTGCGGTGGCTGCTGATCGTCGTGGTAATCGTCGTGCTGGTTGCCTTGGTGGTATGGCTGGCGCAACGGAGCAAACAGCGCTCAGCTATCGAACTGGCCGACGCGCTCGCCGATGCCAGGCAGGTGAACGAGCGGCTCGGCGGCCAGGTCTACAGCCTTACCGGCGGCAACGAGGCGGCGACCCAGGCACTGGCCGACGCCTCCGAGCGACATCTCGCCGCAGGCGCTCAACTCGATCAGGCCGCCACCCCCGCACAGGCACGGCTGGCGAAGCAGACCGCACTGGAAGGGCTCTACTACATCAAAGCCGCGCGCACCGCGATGAGCATGGACCCCGGTCCCGCGATCGCCGCACTCGACGGCCAGGACATCGCCGGGCAGGTCAGCGAGAAACGCGTAGTCCGGTACGAGGGCAGACAGATCGCGGCCTCACCCGAGCCCTCGCCGGCGACGCCGAACTACTACCCTGGCGGCCGCGTCGCCGGACGACCGATTCCCGCGGGTTGGTACTCCGAACCCTGGTGGAAGCCCGCGCTGATCGGCGGCGCCTGGGGCCTCGGCTCAGCGCTGCTGTTCACGTCCCTGTTCTCCGGAATGTCCGGCGTCGGGTACGACGCCCACGGGTTCGAGAGCGGATACGGCGAGGGATATCAGGACGGCCTGACCGCTGACCACGGCGGATACGACCAAGGTGGCGACTACTCCGGCGGCACCGACGGCGGTGGTTTCGATAGCGGCGGCTTCGACGGCGGCGGCTTCTGATCCACCGCGGCAACTCCCACGACAGCGATGCGGACTCCCAGCCCTCGACCCGGTAGACTGCGGACGTCCCGGGTAGGCACACCGCCCACCACAACCAGCCTTCGTAGCTCAGGGGATAGAGCACCGCTCTCCTAAAGCGGGTGTCGCAGGTTCGAATCCTGCCGAGGGCACAAACCTACGCCTCATTTGCACAGGTCAGGGCGATGCTGACAGAGCTCAGGTAACCGGACCTCACAAGAAACCCCAGGTCACGCGTCGCAGGTTCGCGCCCTAGGTGCGCACGACACACCGACCAAACTGCCATGACACGCCGATCAACCAGATTGCCCGTGGGACTTACGGTGCTTCCGCGGGTGCATGCCGAGCTCACCCTCGGCCTGGGCATCGGGATCGGCTACAACCAGGTCGAACTGTTGATGGTCCGCGCCGGGATCAGGGCCCTGCCCGGGTCGTACGGGCCCGGCCACGGCATCAGACCCCGACCGCCGGTGACCTGGTCGACCGGGCTTTCGCACGGTCACGGTCTGGGGCAGAATGCAAATCGAGCTGCTAAACCGGCAACGCTGCAGACCTTCTCCGTCAGGCGTTCTGCGGCCTGCCCTCCGAAGCGTGCCACTACGAGAAGGGGGTTGTCTCGGGAGCCGAGAGACTTGGAAGGCCTGGTCCAGAAACTACCCGACACCACAACACCGGCCACCGAGAAAGACGCGGAAGTCGGGGTCCGATCTGTTGATACTCGTGTATCAGAGCGCGGCCCTCCCCGGAGTCCCTGATCCCGGTCGGCTGCGGAAAAACCTCCGCCAGCGGCGCGGCGACGGGCACTGTCGCGATATGCGGTGCGTCCCAGCGGTCCAGCATGACAGCCGTGCTGTACACAAGGGTCCTGAGCAGGGCGCCGAGGACCAGCGATATCTGAACCGTCCGTCCCGCAAGTAGATTCAGACCCGGTGTCACACCCCGCATCTACTGTCGCCGGTGTGAAAGTAGCACCGAACCCCTTGCCCGACGAATCCCTCCTCCAGCTCCCGGCTTCCTGGAAGGCCGGTCGGCTGAGGAGCAGACGCGCTCTCCCCTCGGCCAGCGCGACTGAACTGTGGCGCGCCGAATTGCAGCAGCACCGCTCGAGAATCGACCTGGCCATTGAAATCCCCGAGAACGCGGAATTCGCGAAGGCCATGCAGGCATATCTCGACGGCGAGCCCGATCCGCTCGGCGCTGCTGCCATTTCGATGATCCTCCACGACCGAAGCCGTCGGGAAACGCTGGAGAGCAGCACCATCGATGCCTGGGAGCTCGAGCACGGCCTTCCGTTCGCAGCGGCCGCAGTGGTTGAGGAAGCCGGACTCGCGTACGAGGAGCACTGGCCGTTCCGGAAATCGCCGCGCTGGCGCGAAAGCACCGGGCTGCTGAAACGTGCTGCGCGAGGCGGGGTGGTGGGCGACTGGGAGTACCGCGTCACCGAGCGGCTTCGAGGCGCCATCGAGGCGTGCGAACCCGCGTTCTACAGCGAAGTCAGAGCAGCTGTCGCTTCGCGCCTGCACGGTCAAGCGCTCCTGGAACGCGCTTCGTTACTGTTCCCGGCCGAGGATCAGTGGATCGCCGACGCATGTGCGGGATACATCGGATACCAAGGCGCGACAGACGGTGGGCTCTGGCCGCTCATTCGAACCAGCGACCAGCTCGAGGCGCTCGATGGGATCGCGCTCCACCCGCGAGAAATCGGGGCTGCGAAGCTCGGCGCGCTGATGGCTCGACTCGGCGTCGACTGCCTGCCCGCCTTGGTGGCGACGCTTGACAACGGTCGGGGGCCCGACACCAAAGGCCGACAGGCGGTCCTGGCCGCGATCGCGATGCTCCCCAGTAATGCGGCGGTGTCGTTCCTGCTCGACCGTATCGGCGATCGGTTCGTGCTAGCGGCGGCCTGTGCCGCCGCCCGGCGATTCCCGGTGCGGATGATGCAGGCAGCGGCGGCCCGGGATCTGATCACAGACCCTGCCGGGCGCGAGCACTTGGCGGCCGTGCTCAGTGAGGTGCCGCAGGAGTGGTTCGACCTTGCATTCGCGCAGCTCGGAGAATCCGAGAAGTCGAGAATCAAAGGGCTCGTAGAAGAGCCGGACGCGCTGCCGGAGACCGCTGCGGAATCGCTGCCAGCGCTGCTCGTCGCGCCGCCGTGGCTCGCAGATACTCCGAAGTCGAGTCCGACCGTGATCCGGGGTCTCGGCGTCGAAGACGATCCGAGGCTGGAATGGGCCGAGGGGGAGAAGCAGCGATTCGCCGAGTGTGCCGCCGAATTCGAGCCGAGGGGGCACACCCCGAGGTGGGATCTCATCGCGGAGCATGTCTCGCGGCGTTACAACCCCGACTACGTCTGCCAGATGCTCGCCTATGGGCCTTCCGAGTTCGCCGATCCGCTCCTGGAGCGGTGGAAGGGTGAGCTGAAGGCCAATCGCCGGGGGGAGGTCCGGTCGTTCATCCATGCGATCCTGCTTCGTTACGGGGGTGCGGTCACGGACCGAATCGTCAAGTACATCGCGGACACTCGACGAGAGGGCGATTGCCTGGGGCCCATCGTGTCGCTCGCCGCAGCCCGGACGGCAGCCCACTGGTTCGCGGACCTGAAGGTGGAGCGAGCGGAAGGCGCCGCCTGGCTTGACCGCCATGGGGCGACCGGTGCGATCCTCCTTGTGCCCGATGCCGTTGGAGGCGAGAAGAAGCGACGCACCGCAGCTGTGACCGCCCTGATCCATATCGCGGAGCGGCAAGGATCGCAAACAGTCATCGACGCGGCGGGGCACTACGGCGAGCCGGTCGCCGCCGCGATCCGCGTAGTCCTCGAGCAAGGCCCGGTCGAGACTCGACCGGCGAAGAAGCCTGGCATCGGCGCCTGGGTGAATCCTCGGCTGCTTCCGCAGGTCGCGATCAAGGACCGAACCGCAGCACTTCCCAGGACTTCGGTGCTGCATCTGATCTCAGTACTGTCGATCGCCGAACTCGACACTGCCGACCGCGGAGTAGAGGTGCTCGCTGAGACCTGCGATGTCGAATCGCTTCGAGCGTTCTCCTGGAAATTGTTCGAGCACTGGGATTCGGCCGGCGCTCCGGCGAAGGACCGTTGGGCACTGGACCAGCTCTGCTGGTTCGGTGACGATGAGACCGTGTGTCGACTCGCACTGCTCATCCACGAATGGCCGGGTCTGAACCGCCATCACCATGCGGTTGCCGCGCTGCAAGTGCTCGGCAGGATCGGCAGCGAATCAGCGCTCCTCGCAATGCAGAACGTCGCCCTCCGTGCGAAATTCAAGGCAATCAAGGCGGAGGCCGGAAAGCAGATCGAGGTCATCGCCGCTCGGCTCGGGCTCACTCGGGAGCAGCTCGCGGATCGGCTCGTGCCTGATTTCAGGCTCGGGGAAGACGGTGCGCTCGTGCTGGAATATGGGCCGCGGCGGTTCAGGGTGTTGTTCGACGAACAGCTCGAGCCGTACGTCACGGACGAGGACGGGAAGCGCCGCAAGAGCCTTCCGAAGCCGGGTGCGAAGGACGATCCGGAGGCCTCCGAGGCTGCGTACAAGCGGTTCGGCGAATTGAAGAAGGAACTTCGGGCGGTTGCCCGAGATCAGATCCGGCGGCTCGAAGCCGCGATGGTCAACGCTCGCAGCTGGAACCGCGAGGAGTTCGAGCGGTTCTTCGTGCGCCACCCGCTCATGCGGCATCTGGCCAAGCGCATGATCTGGCATGCAGAGACCGCTGATGGCCGGATAGGGTTCAGGTTCGCCGAGGACGGGACCACGAGCGATGCGAACGATGACACGATCGAACTGCCCGAGAGCGCGGTGTTCAGCCTCGCGCATCCGATCCACATGGCACCGAAGGAATGCGATGCTTGGGGTCAGATTCTTGCCGACTACGAGATACTGCAGCCCTTCGAGCAGGTGAGCCGGCCGATTCTGGCGTTCACCGAGGAGGAGCTGTCCACCGGAAGGCTCACAAGGTTCGAGGGATTGTACGTCGAGCCGGGGCACTTGCTGGGGCTGACCAATCGCGGTTGGGTGCGGGGCAAGCCGCAGGACAACGGGACCGAGTTCGGCATGCACTACCCGCTGCCGGGCGGAGGGTATCTCGCCATTGAGCTGGATCCGGGCCTACAGATCGGCATGGGCGCCTCGTACAACGAGACGCAGCGGCTAGACGCGGTGTTTCTGACCGATGAAATCGATGATTACTACCGCTGGCGCGGCGGGCATCCGACCGAGATCGACCTCGTCGCTTCGTCGGAGGTCCTTGCGACGCTCGAGCGGCTGCCTACAGTGGATTGATTCAGTATTCAGCCGGACGCGACATCGAATCGCATTCTGAACCGTCGGCCGCCGCGGCTTCGTCCTCGGCGGCGGATACGCAGTCGTGCTCCACGGGATGCGCACAGGGCCATCAGAGGATGTCGACCTCTTCTCACAGTTCGTGGCACCTCCGGCGAAGTGGCCGATGACGTGATCGCCGTGATTCGCCCGCAGTGGGCGGGTGACAAGGTGCTGACTCGGCCGGTGTTCGTGGCGCGGGAATGGGCCGAGCGCTGCTGCGATACCAGCGAAGGCTAAATCCCGCGGGACCGATATGCGCCGCATGCGGACGACGACTCCTAGTCTCCGGACTGGACTCCGTCGCTGCTCTTCGACGAGCACGGGGAATCGCGCGACTGGAACGATCTCGGCGAGAACAAATTCGTCTGCAGCAAGTTCTGGGTGGAAGTCACCCTCGAAATCGGCGGGGTCGACTTCTCACGAACCTACCTGCCCGTTCTCGATTTCGCACTGGTGTGGGCGAGCGCGCCGGACGCGCTGAAGACGCAGGACCGGCTGGAGCTGATGATGAGCGTCGAAGCACTCATGTACCGGCTCGACCGAGAGGGCGCGCTGATCTGCATCTGTTCGAATGTCCATGACGGACAACCACTCGTCTCCGCTACCACGTTGGCCGACGTGGTGGAACGAATGATCGAAGACGCGTATGCCATTCTCTACAGGCACCATCCGGAACTGCGTCACAACCCCTATCTGCTGGATCTGCGGGAGCGGCTGGCGAACCGAGGGCTATGAGCCTCGACATCCGCCGGCCCATACCTGGCCACAGGTCACAGGCGCGGTCGGGTTGCGGGCGAGTGGGTGCCGCGCGGAGATCTGCACACCGACCGTGCAGCGTTGGCCGTACATGCTGCACCGTTGCTGCTCGGCCGTCTCATCCATCGGTTTCCGACCTACTACAGCGAATGGCGGGACTGTCTTCCGACCAAATGGGCGAACAGGCCTGCACAACACTCGATCCCAGCGTTCGTGCTGCCGATCAGATTGGGTACGCACCCACGATGACCAGGCGTTTTATATTTGCCCATGTTTTGCTAATCCTGCCGAGGGCACATCGAACATGGGAACGCCAGCGGCGCTGCGTGTGTGGTGCCGCTGGCGTTTGCTTGTGATGGCGGTTCCGGCGGTGCGTTGCGCGGCGGCCAGGGTCGAGCCCGAGAGAGTGATGCGGTAGGTCGCTCGTTGCTGGACCTTGTTGTAGCGGATTTCGAGGTGAACGCCTCACTGCCGAACTCGGCGCCTTTCGTGCGCGGCTTATTCGGCTGAGCCGGCTTCACGGCTGCTCATCGAACGGCCGTGCCGCCTCCGCCTGACAGGCTGCTGATCGCGCAGACCAGCGCCACGAACGGGTCGGTGATACCACCACAGCTCCCTGCGACTGACACGGCCGGTGCGGGCGCCTGCGGTTCGAGCGGCAACGGCGCCGCGGCGGCCGCCCCAGCACCGGTCAGGGTTGCGGCACCGATCAGGGCGGCGGCAAATCCACGTACTGCGAACATTCGAACTCCTCGTGTATCGGGTAGACGGCCGAACCTAATCGGCAAGCCCTCACCACGCATGACCCGAAATGTGTTGTCCTCGAATCGGGGGGGTGCAGAACTCAGTGATTGGTCGAATCCAGGTCGCGGCAGCCTCGAGATCCGAATTCCTCGAATAGCCCTCGCGACCCCTGCCGGGCGGTGCGGTTCTGCTGAACCGCCTCCCACATCTCGCGGGTGACCAGCGGCTCATGGGTGGGTTCGGTGACCAGACCCATTTCTCGGGCGGGTTGAGCCTGCCGCCTTTCTCGGTGGCTCGCCGGTTCCCCACTACCGCAGTCAACTCACCCCATTTCGGATTAGACTCGTCCACGGCTACCGGTCCGGGATGATCTGTCCCGCGGCGGAGCCAGCGTGTGAATGCGCGTCACCGCTTTCTCCTCTCTGTTTCGGATGAAACTCATACGGCAAGGAGCGGAACATGACTGCACGATCCACGACGATCAACGAGCCGACTCTGCAAGACAAGATCACATACCAGCTGTGCGAGTACGCGAATCTGGTCAACAGCATCAGCAAAGAAGACAGCGACCTGGAGCGCACGCTCTATCAGAAGATCCAGCAGTATCTCGACACCAACCAGGAGGTCATCGGGGGGTGGGAGATCGTCTGGGGTCCAGGGGTCGCGCTGTTCGACACCGACTTGTACGCGGTGAACGCCATGTACATGGTGCGAAGCATGGAGGATCGCTCCCGGTACGTGATCGCCATGGCCGGCAGCAGCGACGCACTGGTGTTCGACTGGCTCGTCGAAGACTCCTTCATTCTCCAGACGCCGTGGTTCGCGAATGTCGCCGCCTGGCACACGATCGGCACGGCCATCGGGGTGAAAACCCTCACGAATATCACCCCCTCCGGCGACCGTCCCGGCGCCGGGCGCACCTTGCCCGTGTTCCTGAGCACGCTCCACGACAAGGCTATCGACCTGACCGTCACCGGCCACAGCCTCGGTGGGGCCCTGTCACCCACGCTCGCCCTGTACCTGCGCGACACCCAGTGGCTATGGGACCAATCCGAGAAGGCCAGGATCAGCGTGCTCTCGACCGCCGGACCGAGTTTCTGCAATCAGGAATTCGTCAACTACACCACCCAACGCCTGCAACGAGTGCAGCGCTACGCCAACGACCTCGACATCGTCCCGCACATGTGGAACCCGCCCGACATTGATGGCGCCAAAGCTCTCTACTCCAAGAACAACCAGCCTGCTCCCGGTGGCATGGGGATTGTGTTCGAGTTGCTGAAGATGCAGGCGTCCGTGTCAGGTCAATATGCACACTTCGACCCCACCAGCGGAGTGTTCCAAGGCGCGTTCAACAATGAGATCAATCAAACGCAAGGCTCGACGCCAGATGATTTGTACTGGAACCAGGTCGGGTACCAGCACATAGGCGGCTACCATGGGTTCTTCGAAATCAAAGGCGTGCAGTGGCCGCAGGGCGTCGTAGCCCTTCCGCCGGTCGGCACCGACGCCGTGATGGGCCGCATCCGGGCGGCGGCCGGTGTACCGCTCGGCGACGGTGCCGGAAAGGTACTGGCGAACCGTCGGCCGGTAACCGTCCCGATCAACGGACAGCCCGTGGAGCTGCCCACCGACCACGACAGCCCCGAAGCCAAGAAACTCGTGGACCGCGTCACCGCCGAGTTCGACCCCACCGCCGGATGAACTGATGCCACGGCCCCCGCCGCCATGGTGTGGCGGGGGTGGGTGGGGTCACCGCCGCAGGCGACCGCCGGCACGCGGAAGGTAGTGCATTCCACCTGTTATCAGTCTCACCCGTGAACCAGACCTCGACCACCACCCATCCGCTGACGTCGATCGCATGACGGGTCATCGATACCGCCGGCAACGCAGGACTACGGCGCGGTGTCAGCCGGAACAGTGGCCGGGTAGTAGATCTCACGGCGAAGTCGTTCCAAGTCCGGCTCCGGCGCATCCGAAGCGGTGGTTTGCGTGTGCCGATCGCTCTGCGGCACCGACAGCGCCATGTTCGTCAGGCTTTCGAAGATCGCCGCGTACTTCTTTCTCTGGCCGGACAGGCCGGGAAGGACGCGCAGCAGCGCGGGGATGTAGCGGGTCACCGCGTCGAGCTGGGCGCGGTGTTCCGCGAGCTGGCGCTGCACCTGCTCGATGGCTTCGCCGCGGCTGCATCCGTTCTCATGACGGACCGCGCGGACCAGGTTGTAGGGGACCTGGTCGGCCTCGTCTTGATCGAATCCCACCAGGTCGTTCTCCACGAAGGCCACGAAGAAGGCGAGTTCCTGGAGACGGCGGAGCACGGGGTGGCTGCGCAGTTTCGGCGGCAGTTCGAGATCCTGGTACGCCTCCAGGGCGGCGAGGAAGACGTCGAACCCGCTGGTCGCTCTCCGCAACGGCAGATAGTCGGCCGTGCAGGGGATGTAGCCGTTGATGCGATGGTTCGCTTCGCGTTCTGCGGCTGCGAACCATTCCTCGATGCTGTCGAGGAACGACTGCTGCCAGCGGGCGCTGCGCCCCTCGCGCAGCTGTGGCCACAGCGACGCCCACGCTGTCGGGATCGCGCCGTTTCTCCACGGTTTGTCCGGGTCCTGGCGCAGTGTGGCCACCAGGCCATGCCTCAGCGCGGTGATGGCTTGCGGGTCTCTCAGCTGCGGGTCCTCGAAGAGGTCGTCCCACACAAGGCTCAGCATGCCCACACTGATGAAGGCTTGTTTCTGGGTGGTGTCCGCGGGGGGCAAGGCTCGGGCCGCGGCTGCCAGTAGCTGGAACGCCCCTGCCCACCGGCGGTGGTCCAACTCGGCCGCGGAGGCGGCAAGGCCGGTGTCCACCAACCAACTCTTCACCCATTGCATGGCCTGCGGCGAGGAGCTATGGCCGTCGGTCTGTGGTGGCGTCGAGGGCTCGGAGACGGTTGGGCGAACAGTTCGCCGGTCGAGTATGGACCGGGCATAGACGGTCATCGCGTGGCGGAAGCGCGGGTCGACGGGCAGGGCGGCGAGCTGATCGGCGGCCTGGTCAAGGAATTCATCGGCCATCGCTTGTGCTTCGTCCACGGCGCCGGAGCCGACGACAAGGTCCCGGGCGTGTGCGGCTTCCTCGGCCGTCATCGCTTTGCGCAGCAGACGGGCAAGGTCTCCGTCGCGGGCAGCTGCGCGGATCACGGGCAACGTATAGATCCCTTCGGACAAATCGGCGTTGACGGGCTTGCCCATCGCTTCGGCCGTCGAGGTCAAGTCAAGGATGTCGTCATACAACTGATAGGCCAGCCCGAAGTGCCGGCCGAACAGGGCCAGCGCCTCTTGCTGATCGTCGGGTGCACCGGCCTGCATCGCGCCCAGCCGACAGGCCAGCGAGATCAGCGCGGCGGTCTTGCCGTCGATCGAGTCCAGGTAAGCCTGCTCGCCGCGGGAGGCCTCATACAGGTCAGCGGCCTCGATCACCACGCCCGTGCACATCTGCTTGGCTGCGCTGGTTCCAGCGAGAACTTCGCGCTGGCCGAGCTCGGCCAGCAGGTGCGCGCCCTCCATCGTCACCAAGTCCCCACCCAGCACAGCCATATGCGAACCCCACACCGCGTTGGCGCTGGGACGGCCCCGACGCTCGTAGGCGTGGTCGATGACGTCGTCGTGGTAGAGCGAGCCCAGGTGCAGCAGCTCGACGGCGGCGGCGGCGTGCACCGCGCGGTCGCCGGCTGGGGCGGCGGGATCGGTGAGCAGGTAGTACGACAGCAGCGTCAACGTCGGACGCACCAGACGACGAGATGTGTCCGGGCCCTCGTCGGTGAGCGCCGTCAGCTCCGGCCTGCCCTGGAACCGGACGGGTCCGAGAACGTCACGGACACGGTCCAAGTCGGCCTCCAGATGCGGGAAGACAGCAGAATCGATTTCACTGGGCACGCGCACGCTCCTCGCTGGGTACATCGCTCATCCACAACACCGTCGATCAAGAGCATTCCACCACTCCCACGCGAAAAGTGTTGGCGGAATAGGTATTTGGCTTTCCTGGACCCGAGTGATACGTCTCTGCGAGTGTCGGGATCGAGATCTGCTCCTGGAACCAGTGCCCGCGGACGCCGCTTCGATAGTTCGACTCCGGCCGGGCAGAGGGAGTGCCGATGCGCTCAGGCCGCGATGTCGAACAACAGCCCGCGATCACCGCCGCTCTCGGTGCCAAGGTCCAGCGGTATCTCCACGGCTGCTTGCCGCCGGCGCCTGACGGAGCGGCCCGGTCAGGCGGCGAAGACGGTGCGGACGACGGACTCGTCGCCCTCGATCTCGACCAGTCCGAGGGCGCGGGCGTCACTGAGGGCGAAGGCGCCGGCGGCGAGGCCGAGGATGTAGGCGGGGTCGGCACGGACGGTGGCGTCGAGGTCGCGGCCGTCATGCGGGCCGACCTCGAAGCCGGAGCGCGTCGCGCGGAGCTGGAAGGGCGGGCCACCGATCTCGAGGCCGACCGTCGCCGAGGGGCGGACCTCGACCCGGGTGTCGAGCAGGGCGGGGACAGCGAGGGTGAGCCACTCTGGCCGGAAGGAATCGCCGTCGGGGCCGCGGACCATCAACGGGGTGGACCAGCGGATCAGGCTCTCGATCGGCCGGCGCAGCTCGGCACCCCATGGCGTGAGGGCGTACTCGACTACGCTGCCCGAACCGGCCAGTCGCCGCTCGACCACGCCCGAGGCCTCGAGGTCACGGAGCCGGTCGGCGAGCAGGTTGGTCGCGATGCCGGGGAGGCCGTCGATGAGGTCCCGGTAGCGGGCGGGGGCGATGAGGAGCTGGCGGACGATGAGCAGGTTCCACCGATCGCCGACGACTTCGAGCGACCGGGCGAGCCCGCAGTACTGGCCGTAGCTACGCATCATTTCCCTCTGCTTGATCCTCTCAAGTGTGCGTGAAAGACTCAAGCATACCGCAGGACCGAGCCGAGAGAGAGCCGCCATGGCCGATACCACTGAGAGCGTGCGGCCCACCTGGGTCGACGACGACCTGTTCCCGTTCGAGAGCCGCTTCATCGATATCGACGGGCACACCGTGCATTACGTCGACGAGGGGACCGGTCCCGCACTGCTGTTCCTACACGGCAACCCGACCTGGTCGTTCCTCTGGCGCGACGTGATCCGCGCGCTGCGCGACGACTTCCGGTGCATCGCCCTGGACTACCCGGGCTTCGGGTTGTCGACGCCGAAACCCGGCTACCGCTACCTGCCCGAAGAGCACGCAGACGTGGTCACCGGGTTCGTCGACGCGCTCGACCTCGATGGGGTCACTCTGGTCGGGCAAGACTGGGGCGGCCTGATCGGACTGGCCACCGCGCAGCGGCGGCCGGGCGTCTTCGATCGGCTGGTGCTCGCCAACACCTGGGCCTGGCCGGTCAACGGCGTCCTCCACTTCGAGGCCTTCTCTCGCATCATCGGCGGACTCCCGAGCCGCTTCCTGGTCCGACGGCTCAACCTCCTCGTCAACGCGTTCATCCCCACCGGCCACCGAAGGCGCAAACCGACCGCAGCCGAGATGACCCACTACCGCCGGGCGCTGGAAACGCCCGAGCGGCGCCAGGCCTCCGCCGTACTCCCCGGCCGGGTCCTCGCCAGCCGGGCCTTCTTCGCCGAGGTCGAGGCAGGCCTTGCCGATCTCGCTCACCTGCCGACACTGATCGTGTGGGGTGACGCCGACATCGCCTTCCGTCGCCAGGAGCGTGAGCGTCTGGAAGCGACCTTCCCCGACCACCAGACCGTGATCGTCGAGGGCGCCGGCACCTACGTGGAGTCCGACGCGCCCGAGGAGTTCGTCGCCGCGATCCGCGACTGGGCAGCGACGCAGCGCGGAGACGTGAGTCGTGCAGGTGAGACAGACCTGAATACCACTCTCACCCGCACAGGTCGTGACGGCAGGGCGCAGCAAGACGCGCCATAGGCTCGGACAAGTCGAGGTCTTCCGGTCCGGAGGCTATCGCCAGGCCGAACGCGCGCCCAGCGGCATGAGCGGACGTCCGGTCCGGCGACCCGGATGTGTTGGCCGATAACTGGTCAGCCGCCTCGGTCCCCGGTAGGCATCCAAATATCACACCGCAGTCCGATTCCATGTCATACCAAAGGGTTACGAGTAACGAGAATCCGGCCGATAGCTTCGGGGTATCGAAACCGGCGCCCGCTCCCACGTCGACCGGCCGGCATCGTCGACGGACGGAGGTGGCGTCTCCGACTCAGCTCTCAGGAAGATCTATGACGACACCTGCCTTGGTCCCCGAGTCATCTCCACGGTCACCGCAGCGCGGCGCCGACGGTGATTACGCCCGTCTGTTGCGCCGGATCTCCGACGCGGGGCTGATGAACCGGCGTCCCGTCTATTACGCCGTCCGGCTCAGCCTCGTCGGGGTCGCGTTCGCAGCCGGCTGGGCGGCGTTCGTC
Organism: Nocardia sp. NPDC051787; assembly: GCF_040681325.1. NCBI lineage: Bacteria > Bacillati > Actinomycetota > Actinomycetes > Mycobacteriales > Nocardiaceae > Nocardia > Nocardia sp. NPDC051787. The sequence continues at coordinate 29,593 of NZ_JBFAYO010000024.1, read as the reverse complement.
CTCATCGGCGATTCGTGGTGGACGCTGCTGGTCGCGGGGTTCATGGCGGTGACGTTCGCTCAAATCGCCCTCGTCATGCATGATGTCGCGCACCGCCAAGTCTTCCGTCTGCGGCAGCCGACGGAGCTCGTGGGACGACTCGTCGGCAACGCCGGCATCGGCCTTGGCTACGGCTGGTGGCAGGACAAGCACACCCGGCATCACGCAAACCCGAACCACGAGGAACTCGACCCCGATGTCGCGCCCGACATTCTGCTCTGGTCACAACGGCAGGCACGGTCCAGCCGCGGTCTGCCTCGTCTCATCGGGAGGGCGCAGGCGTTCCTGTTCTTCCCCCTCCTGTTGCTGGAGGGTCTGAACCTCCATGTGGCCGGCGTACGTGCGCTCAGAAATCGATCGGTCAAAAACCGCGGATTGGAGGGCGCACTGCTGTTCGGCCACTTCGCCACCTACCTGGCCGCATTGTTCGCGGTTCTGCCCGCCGACAAGGCCGTCGCGTTCCTTGCTGTCCACCAGGGCCTCTTCGGCCTGTACATGGGCTGCATCTTCGCCCCGAACCACAAGGGCATGCCAACCTTGACCGGCGACGAACGCCCCGACTACCTCCGTCGCCAGGTACTGACCTCCCGCAACGTGCGGGGTGGCGCGTTGACCGACCTCACCCTCGGCGGGCTCAACTATCAGATCGAGCATCATTTGTTCCCGAGCATGCCGACGCCGAACCTGCGTCACGCCCAGGTGATCGTCCGCGACTACTGCACCGAAATCGGCGTGTCCTACCACGAAACCGGGCTGATCTCCTCTTACCGCGAGGCGCTGAGACACCTGCACCACGTCGGCGCTCCTCTGCGCACTTCCGATCGACACCCGGGTGCCGAAGTGCCACAACGCAATCGTTGAACACAAGCTGGGCATCACGACGCCCCGGACACACCGGGGCCGTCGGCAGCTGCGGTCCAGACACAACGAGAGCCCTGGAAGATCTACCTCGCGCGCTGAAGGCGTGGAATCCCGAGTACACGGTCGAGGTCGTGCCGGTCGATGATCCCGACGGTAACGTGCCGCCCCTGCCGTACTGGCAGCTCTGGGCGTGGGACTGAGTCAGGCAGCGGGAGGGGGCGCGGTGATCCGGAACTCGCTATAGCTCCGGACCCGGCGGCCCGCACGGAGACGGGCGAACGGGGATATGTTGCTGGTATGCCGCCCAACCAGCTCGTTGTCGCCGCGGTCGACGTCGGCAAGCTCGCGAATGTCGGATGGTGGCGCATAGCGGGAGTCGAAGCGAGTGGCGGTCGAGACTTGGACGACCTCGTGACCTCGCTCGCGGCCGACCTCGACGAAGGGCGCCCGGTCGCCCTCGGTTTCGAAGCGCCGCTGTTCATCCCCAACCCTTCCGCCACGGGTGGGCTCGGGCGGCAACGAGAAGGCGAGGCGGGACGCCCGTGGTGCGCGGGCGCCGGAACCATCACACTCGCGTTCGGCGTCCAACAGGCGTCGTATGTGATGCACCGGCTCGCCGCGACGCTGCACCGCCCGATCCGGGCCGGAGTGGACGCGGAAAGCCTGCTCAGCGGCTCCCTCGACTTACTGATCTGGGAAGCGTTCGTGTCCGCCGGTTCGAAGGATCGAACTGCCGCTGACCCGCACATCTCGGATGCGAGAGCGGCGACAGAAGAGTTCCAGTGCCGCGCCGCCACCAGCCATGTCCGGTCGGACGTCGCAGACACCCGGGTTCTCAATCTCGCCGCAGCGGCATTGCTCGCGTCCGGGCTGGCAGCCGATACCGCACTGCTGACCAGTCCATGCGTCGTGGTGAAGTCGCCACGACTCTGATCGCGGCAGGCAAATCTCACCTGGCCGGGCTGTCGCGATGCTCGGCCGGTTCGAATGGCCCATTCGCGTTGTTGGGCGGTGTCCGGGATCGACACGTCACGAGCCTGCTCGAGTCGACTGCACGCGCTGTCGGGGATCGGCGGCGGCACTGAGAATCAGCACGGACCCGGTCGCCGACCAGCGGCGGCACTCGTCGAGGAAGAAGGTGGGCCACTTGCCGAGAGCGAGCACCGGGTCGGTCCAGTCATCAGCCGTTCATCCGCTGGCGTGGGAAATCCATTGGCACGCAAGGCGCTAGTCTTTGCGGCATGCGGTGGGCGGTGCTGGTCGGCGTGGCCATGGTGTTGAGTGCGTGTTCGCACACCACAGCGGGGAAACCACAGCCGTTGACGGGTTCGGCGGAGACCGGCACGTCGGCGTCCTCGGAGAACGAGTTGCAGGATCGAATCGATTGGGTTCGCCAGGGTTCGGCGACAGATCTCGGGACTTACCACTCGACGAGTCTCGATGGCGGTCAGGTGACCGACTTGCGAGCGGATATCGCTTTCGTCAGCCCGACCGGCAAGATCAGTTGCATCACCGGAACCGCGCTCGGCATGGATGGGTTCGATTGCATGGTCGAACTGAAACAACCGGCGCCCGCGCCCCGCGAGGGGTATGGACAGTGGTTCGGCGGGTACGTCACCTACTCCGCACAGCGCATGACCGTTGGCCAATTCCGCGGCGACCCAGGGCTTTTCATCCACGGCCAGGGACAGACGCTGCCCTACGACAGCACCTTCACCTTTGGCGACTACACCTGCCGCCTCGCGACGACCGGCCTCACTTGCGTCGATCCCACCTCGCGCAGCGGCGTGCAGATGAGCGACGAAGGCGTTGTCCCGCTTGGTTGCCTACGCGAAGTCCCTGAAGCAGAGCGCGAACCCGCTGTCGGTCGCGCCTACGGCTGCTGAATCGCGGCCCACTGCCCCACGGAGTGATCTCGCTCAGACCGGCCTGATCAATTCCGCGATCCCCACCACCCGGATCTCGCCTGCCCAGAAGCGCGGGCCCCGGAAACGTAAACGGCGCCGCTCCCTAAGGAGCGGCGCCGTTTCCAGCGATTCAGTGAATCACTTGATGATCTTCGTGACGCGACCGGCGCCGACGGTGCGGCCACCCTCGCGGATCGCGAAGCGCAGACCCTCGTCCATGGCGACCGGCTGGATCAGCTTGACGGACATCTCGGTGTTGTCACCGGGCATGACCATCTCGGTGCCCTCGGGCAGGGTCACAACGCCCGTCACGTCAGTCGTACGGAAGTAGAACTGCGGACGGTAGTTGTTGAAGAACGGGGTGTGGCGGCCGCCCTCGTCCTTCGACAGGATGTACGCCTGGCCCTCGAACTCGGTGTGCGGGGTGGTGGTGCCCGGCTTCACGACGACCTGGCCGCGCTCCACGTCCTCACGCTTGATACCACGAACCAGCAGACCGACGTTGTCGCCCGCCTGGCCCTGGTCGAGCAGCTTGCGGAACATCTCGATACCGGTGACCGTGGTCTTGGTCTTCTCCGGACGGATGCCGACGATCTCGACTTCCTCGTTCACGTTGATCACGCCACGCTCGACGCGACCGGTGACGACGGTGCCGCGACCGGTGATGGTGAACACGTCCTCGACCGGCATCAGGAACGGCTTGTCGGTCTCGCGAACCGGGTCCGGGATGGACTCGTCGACCGCGTTCATCAGCTCCAGCACCGACTCCGACCACTTCGGGTCGCCCTCGAGCGCCTTCAGACCGGAGACCCGCACGACCGGCGCGTCCTCGTCGAACTCCTGCGAACCCAGCAGCTCGCGGACCTCCATCTCGACGAGCTCGAGGATCTCCTCGTCGTCGACCATGTCGGCCTTGTTCAGCGCGACCAGGATGTAGGGCACGCCGACCTGACGGGCGAGCAGCACGTGCTCACGGGTCTGCGGCATCGGGCCGTCGGTGGCGGCGACCACGAGGATGGCGCCGTCCATCTGCGCCGCACCGGTGATCATGTTCTTGATGTAGTCGGCGTGACCCGGCGCGTCGACGTGCGCGTAGTGGCGCTTCTCGGTCTGGTACTCGACGTGGGAGATGTTGATCGTGATACCACGAGCCTTCTCCTCAGGCGCCTTGTCGATCTGATCGAACGCGAAGCTCTCGTTCAGATCCGGGTACTTGTCAGCCAGCACCTTGGTGATCGCTGCGGTCAGCGTGGTCTTGCCGTGGTCGACGTGACCGATGGTGCCGATGTTGACGTGCGGCTTCGTCCGCTCGAACTTCGCCTTCGCCACTTCTTTGTCCTCCTGGACTTGTTGGTGCGTGCAGTTGCAGCAGTGCGGTTATTGATAGGGGTCGTGCTGACGCCCGGCTGTCGGGGCAAGTGTGACACCTGCCCCGACGGTGTCACTCGCCGGTCGCCTTGGCGATGATCTCCTTCGACACGTTGGCCGGAACCTCCGCGTACGAGTCGAACACCATGGAGTAGTTCGCCCGGCCCTGGGTCTTCGACCGCAGGTCACCGATGTAACCGAACATCTCCGAGAGCGGAACCAGCGCCTTGACGACACGGGCACCACTGCGTTCCTCCATGGCCTGGATCTGGCCACGGCGGGAGTTCAGGTCGCCGATCACGTCGCCCATGTAGTCCTCGGGCGTGGTGACCTCGACCGCCATCAGTGGCTCGAGGATCACCGGACCGGCCTTGCGAGCCGCTTCCTTGAGCGCCTGCGCGCCGGCGATTTTGAACGCCATTTCCGACGAGTCGACGTCGTGGTAGGCGCCGTCGAGCAGCGTGACCTTCATGTTCACCAGCGGGTAGCCAGCGAGCACACCGTACTGCATGGCGTCCTGGGCACCGGCGTCCACCGAAGGGATGTACTCCTTCGGCACGCGGCCACCGGTGACCTTGTTCTCGAACTCGTAGGTCGCGCCATCCTCGCCGACGAACGGCTCGAGGGCAATGATCACCTTCGCGAACTGGCCGGAACCACCGGTCTGCTTCTTGTGGGTGTACTCGAGCTTCTCGACCCGCTTGGTGATCGTCTCGCGGTAGGCCACCTGCGGCTTGCCGACGTTCGCCTCGACCTTGAACTCACGCTTCATGCGGTCGACCAAGATGTCGAGGTGCAGCTCGCCCATACCGCCGATGACGGTCTGGCCGGTCTCCTGGTCGAGCTTGACCGAGAAGGTCGGGTCCTCTTCGGAGAGACGCTGGATCGCGGTGCCCAGCTTCTCCTGGTCGGACTTCGTCTTCGGCTCGATGGAGACCTCGATGACCGGATCCGGGAAGGTCATCGACTCCAGCACGATCTGGTTCTGCGGATCGCACAGGGTGTCACCGGTGGTGGTGTCCTTGAGGCCGATAACCGCGTAGATGTGACCCGCCGAGGCGGCGCCGACCGGGTTCTCCTTGTTGGAGTGCATCTGGAACAGCTTGCCCAGACGCTCCTTCTTGCCCTTGGTCGAGTTGATGACCTGGGCGCCGGAGTCGACCTTGCCGGAGTACACGCGGACGTAGGTCAGCTTGCCGAAGAACGGATGCACGGCGATCTTGAACGCCAGGGCGGCGAACGGCTCGTCGGCGCTCGGCTTGCGGGTCAGCAGCTCTTCTTCCTTGCCAGGAACGTGGCCGGTGGTGGCCTCCACGTCCAGCGGCGAGGGCAGGTAGTCGATGACCGCGTCCAGCATGGGCTGCACGCCCTTGTTCTTGAACGCCGAGCCGCACAGCACCGGGTAGAGCTCGGAGGTCACCGTCAGCTTGCGGATGGCGCCCTTGATCTCGTCGATGGTCAGCTCTTCACCGCCGAAGAACTTCTCCAGCAGCGCCTCGTCGGACTCGGCGACGGTCTCCAGCAGTTCCTGGCGGTACTGCTCGGCCCGCTCCTTCAGGTCCTCCGGGATCTCGACGACCTCGTACTGCTCGCCGAGCTTGGTCTCGCCCCGCCAGACCTTGGCGTTGTTCTCGACCAGGTCGACGATGCCCTCGAAGGTGTCCTCCGCGCCGATCGGCAGCTGGATGACCAGCGGCTTGGCGCCGAGGCGGTCCTTGATGGTCTGCACGGTGAAGTAGAAGTCCGCACCGAGCTTGTCCATCTTGTTGACGAAGCAAATCCGCGGCACGTCGTACTTGTCGGCCTGACGCCACACCTGCTCGGACTGCGGCTCGACGCCTTCCTTGCCGTCGAACACCGCGACGGCGCCGTCGAGCACCCGCAGCGACCGCTCCACCTCCACGGTGAAGTCGACGTGCCCGGGGGTGTCGATGATGTTGATCTGGTTGTCTTTCCAGAAGCATGTGGTCGCCGCGGAGGTGATGGTGATACCACGCTCCTGCTCCTGCTCCATCCAGTCCATCGTGGCGGCGCCGTCGTGGACCTCACCGATCTTGTAGGTGATGCCGGTGTAGAAGAGGATGCGTTCAGTTGTGGTCGTCTTGCCCGCATCGATGTGGGCCATGATGCCGATGTTGCGGACCTTGTTCAGGTCGGTGAGCACGTCCTGTGCCACGGAAATCTTCCCCGCTCGTAGCTAGTTGGGATTATCGGGGACGACCCTGTGGTCGCCACTATGTCAACGCCGGAAGCGGCCGGTCGGTGCCGCGCTCCGGCTGTGCCTCCCGACCCAGACGACGGGCCGGGCAGACGTCACCAGCGGTAGTGCGCGAAGGCCCGGTTGGACTCGGCCATCTTGTGGGTGTCCTCGCGGCGCTTGACCGAGGCGCCGAGGCCGTTGCTGGCGTCGAGCAGTTCGTTGGCCAGACGCTCGACCATGGTCTTCTCCCGGCGCGCGCGGGAGAAGTTGACCAGCCAGCGCAGGGCCAGGGTGTTGGCGCGGCCCGGACGGACCTCGACCGGGACCTGGTAGGTGGCACCACCGACGCGGCGGGGCTTCACCTCCAGCGACGGCTTCACATTGTCCAGCGCGCGCTTGAGGGTGACGACCGGGTCGGTGCCGGTCTTCTCGCGCGCCTGCTCCAGCGCGCCGTAGACGATGCGCTCCGCGGTGGACTTCTTGCCGTCCAGCAGGATCTTGTTGACCAGCTGCGTAACCAGCGGCGAACCGTAGACCGGGTCGTTGATCAGCGGACGCTTGGGTGCGGGGCCCTTGCGTGGCATATCAGCTCTTCTCCTTCTTGGCGCCGTAGCGGCTGCGGGCCTGCTTGCGGTTCTTCACACCCTGCGTGTCGAGCGAGCCGCGGATGATCTTGTAGCGAACACCGGGGAGGTCCTTCACACGACCGCCACGGACGAGCACCATCGAGTGCTCCTGCAGGTTGTGGCCCTCGCCCGGGATGTAGGCCGTGACCTCGACCGCGCTGGTCAGGCGAACACGCGCGACCTTGCGCAGCGCGGAGTTCGGCTTCTTCGGGGTCGTGGTGTACACGCGGGTGCACACGCCACGACGCTGCGGGCTCCCCTTCAGGGCCGCGGTCTTCGTCTTGGCGACCTTGTCGCGGCGACCCTTGCGGACCAGCTGGTTGATGGTTGGCATAGACCGGCTTTCCTTATTAGTTAACGCGGTGTCTGGACTTCATGTCTGTTGTGGTGCGCGGCGCTCCCGGGGCCCTTGGCGGCAAGCTTCCGCTTCCGGCCCGACGTTCATTCCGCTGTCATCGAGCTTTCACTCGCACGTCCGGCCACGTTTCTCGCGTCCCGAGGTCGGGCGTGTCGCGCGCGGCGCGGAGCCCGGATTCCGGGCACGCTGGAGTCGTCGGCCGCTCTCGCTGGCCTACGGTCACGCACGAACTTGCCCGCATGCTTCCGGGCACAGCGATCCACGATACCCGCGGCCGGGACACAGGGTCAAAGCGGGTCGCGACGACCGTGGTCTACCGGGCCAGATTCAAGGTCATCTCCATCAGCTTCTTGGCGGCCTCGCAAGGATCAGGGTGGGCGGAGCCGGGCCGGTAGTTGATCCACCAGCCGATCACGCCGTTGTCCGGCGCACTCGCCGTCACACCGCAAGAGTCGGGATCGTTCGGCCTGCGGATCAGCAGTGCGAGAGCGCTCTGCACGGTGACGTTGGTGGTGACGTAGCCGAGCTTGTTGTTCGTCTGCTTCTCGTTGCTCAACGTGCCGTTCTCGTACCAGTTGAGCGTGGCCATGCCGTTGCCGCCGGGCGCGCCGACCAGATCCCACATGCAGACCGCCCCGAAGAACGAATCCTCGACCGAGATGTTCTCGCCGATGGCCTTGCCGATCTGCTCCTTGGAGAGGATCTCGCACTCCCGCAGCAGCTTGTCGAGCCTGGTGTTGACCGGCTCACTGCCGCCGACCGGGCGCGCCGAACCCGAAATCGTCTGGCTACAGCCACCCGCGGCCAACGCGACGACGATGGCGGCGAGCGCGGCCGCACCACGGCGGCGCAGACCTCGTCCGGAGTTCATGCCCTCCCCCTCACTGCAACCGCCGTAAGGTCAGCTCGGCCAGGGCGCGGCTGCGGTCGCATGGGTTGGCGGTGGCGGTGGAGAAGAACCCGAAGGACGTCGACCACTCGAAGAAGTCGTCGCCGAGTTGCACCGCGAGATCACAGATCTGTCCGCTCGGATCCAACGCGGCGAATCCCTCGCGCCCGTCCACCTTGATCGGATCGGGAGCGCGGCCGTTGACGGTCACCCACGCCCGCTCCCGCTCGATCGGGCTGCCCCGATACGACGCGAAAGTGATGCTGGCGGAACCGACTCCGGCCGCCCGCCAGTTGCAACCGACCGCATTCTTGAACACCCCGGAGATCTGGCCGAGGCCGCCGATATCGCGCACCTCGTCGTCGGTCACGTGCCCACACTCCCCGACGAACGGGCCCAGCGCCACGACCTTCGGCGCCGGACGCGACGGACCGGAGTCCTCCGACTGTGCGTCCGAACCGCAAGCCGCCAGCGCGAGCACCAAGGCTGTCGCCAGGACGACCGCCGACTTGATCCGCATGGGAAGAACTCTACCGATTACGCCGAGGGGGGGATCGTCCGACGAACCCGGCCCGCTGCCGCGATCGGCGCCGGAGCTCGGTCACAAATTGCCGCGGGCGGCTTGTTCGCGTTCGATGGCCTGGAACAGCGCCTTGAAATTTCCCTTGCCGAAGCCGAGGGAGCCGTGGCGCTCGATGAGTTCGAAGAAGACGGTGGGCCGGTCGGTGAGCGGTCTGGTGAAGATCTGCAGGAGGTAGCCGTCTTCGTCCCGGTCGACGAGAATGCCGCGCCGCTGGAGTTCCTCGACCGGGACGCGGACGCGGCCGATGCGAGCGCGTAATTCAGGGTCTTCGTAGTAGGCGGCGGGTGTCTCCAGGAACTCGACGCCTTCGCGGCGCAGCGCATCGACGCAGGCGAGGATGTCGCTGGTGGCGAGCGCGATGTGCTGCACGCCGGGACCGCGATAGAACTCCAGGTACTCATCGATCTGGGAGCGCTTCTTGCTCACGGCGGGTTCGTTGAGCGGGAACTTCACCCGGTGATTTCCATTGGCGACGACCTTGCTCATCAGAGCCGAGTACTCGGTGGCGATGTCGTCGCCGACGAACTCGGCCATATTCGTGAAACCCATGACCCTCCGGTAGAACTCGACCCACTCGTCCATCTGCCCGAGCTCCACGTTGCCCACGACGTGGTCGATCGCCTGGAACAGCCGGGTGGGCGCGCCGTCGCGCCGCTGGTAGCGCGAGCGCCGGGCGACATAGCCGGGCAGGTAGGGCCCGTGGTAGCCGGAACGGTCGACCAGCGTGTGCCTGGTGTCGCCGTACGTCGCCAGCGCGGCCGAGCGAACGGTGCCGAAGTCGTCGGAGTCGTCGTGCGGTTCGACCAGGATGGTGGCCCCGTGCGCACGCGCCCACGCCACGCAGCGGTCCACATCGGGCACCTCCAGCGCGATGTCGACCACGCCGTCACCGTGCCGATCGTGATGGGCGACCAGCGGACTGTCCGGGTCCACCGCACCGGTGATGACGAAACGTGCCGCGCCGCTGCGCAAGACGAACGCCTTGTGGTCGCGGTTGCCGGTCTCGGGACCGGAGTACGCCTCCAACCGCATACCGAAGGCGGATTGCAGGAAGTGTGCGGTCTGTGTGGCGTTGCCCACCGCCCAGACCAGGGCGTCCCATCCGATGACCGGGAAGGGATCGCCGCTGTCGTCGTGGTCGACCAGCCCCACGAGCGTGCGCAACTCGCCGTCGCTGGGAACGGCGCCGGACCGGGCGTTCGGCAGGTGCTCGATGGTCATGTTCCAAGGAAATCGCCAGGCCCGCCCAGTAGGCAACAGCGCGAATTCTCGATGGTCAGTGTGGCGAATTCGGCTAGGAAACCGCCTTGGATGCTGGACAATTTGAATAGCACAAGCAGGACGGGCGGCAAGCCCGGCCAGTGCTCGAAACGGAGGCCGTCATGTCGCGCACACCCGCGAAACTCGACGAGCTCGATCTCGCCATCCTCACCGCGATGCACGAGTACCAGAAGGCGGGCATTCTCGAACTCTCCCGCCGCACCAAGGTCGCCCGAGCAACCGTGCAATCCCGGATCGCCCGCATGGAGGAATCCGGCGTGATCGCCTCCTACGACCCGCACATCGACGTCACCGCGGCGGGATTCGACGTGCAGGCATTCGTCACGCTGGAAATCGCCCAGGGCGCGCTGGACACGGTGGCCGCCGAACTCGACGCCATCCCCGGCGTGCTGGAGGCCTATGCCACCACCGGCTCGGGCGACGTGCTGTGCCGGATCGGGGCCGACTCGCACGCCGGGCTGCAAACCGTGCTGCTGAGCATCGACCGGACGTCGTCGGTGGTGCGCTCGCACAGCGTGATCGTGCTGTCCACCGTGGTGGCGCGCCGCTCGCTGCCGCTGCTGCGCACGCTGAGTCCGACCGGTACCACCAAGGCCCCCGCCTACCGTCCGCCCCGCGAGCCGTGAGCGCGTCTGCTCGTGATTCGCGAAGTCGGTGTGACCACTCGGTCGACCCGGCCTCGGCTGCCTGATCGGTGCGACCGCCGACCGAGCGGTGCGGCCGGGTGGCCGACGCCGCGGCCGGCGATCGTGGCAGGTGCGCCGCCGAACTCGTCCCCTCAGGGACGCAGGTCGGCGTGTGGGTCGAGAATTTCCACGCTCCCCTGTTTGCCTTCCTCCAGGAAGGCGAGCAGACCGTGTGCCTCGGCTTCGACGGCCGCGCGCTCGGCTTTCGTCCATGCCCTGGTCGGACTGACCCTGAGCCGGGCCGTCTTGGTGTTCGCGAAGACCTTGTACAGGCCGGCGACAAACCCGTCGACCAGGATCGGAGACACCTGCGCGGCGAAGGCGCGCAGCGGAGGAGCCGTGCCCTCCGGCACGATTCTGCTCCGGTCCTGGTGCGAGAGAAGGGCGTTGTCGTACCACCCGAGCAACCGGACCGGGGCGGGGAGGTCCGGGTCGGCCAGTTCGCCGTCGGCGACGTCATAGAGCGTGCGGCCGCGCTCGTCGGTGTAGGTGCGCACCCGGTCGCCGAGTTGTTCGACCGCCTGCTTCATGCCGAGCAATTTCGACCAGGTTTGCATGTCCATCGTGCTGGCCGGGCCGAAGGCGCGCAGGTAGCGGAAGAGCAGTTCCGCCAGCGGGTACGTCGGGTCGAGTGGGGCGCCCAGCCACGGTTCGACCCGCGACCAGATCGGCCTGCTGCTGTCCTTCCATTTCCCGCGCGGCGGAGTCTGCAAGACCGGCAGCTGATACAGCCAGGTCTGCAGCACCGCGCCCGCGTCGCGATCGGGGTACAACTCGGCGGCGCGGGCCCGCAGGTCCGCCGCGGACATCGGTTCGTCGCCGAGTGCCGCCTCGCCGTGCCTGCGCACCTCGTCCGGATCCAGACCCACCATGGCCCCGTAGTTGAAACCCTTACGGAAGGGCACCTTCTCGAGCTCCGGCTGGACATGCGGCGCGATCCGCAGCGCGTCGGCGGGAGTGACCAGGTGAATCGTGCCGCGCATCAGGGTGATCCGGACCAGGGAGCGGTCCTCGAGCGCGTCCGACACCGTCGTCGGATCGACATCCGCGACGCGACTCCACAATGCGACGAACGGCGGCGGCGAATCCTGGGCCTGGAGCCCGACGAGATGGTCGCACATCTCGTGCACGGTCAGCCGCGAGCGCTCCAGCAGATGCTGGCGGGCCAGCAGGGTCCGGTTCAGTACCCGGTTGGACAGCTTCATGACGGATTCGGTTCGCGTGCGGGTCAACGCAGCGTGACCACGACCTTGCCGGTGGCGGTGCGGTTGTCCAGCGAGGCGATCGCCACGGCCGCCTTGTCCAGCGGGTAGAGCACCGGCTCGGGCGGTGCGATCTCACCGGAGGCCAGCAGCGGTTCCACCTCGGCCCACTGCTCCCGCAGATAGCCTCGATGCGACATCACCCATTCGCCCCACGCCGCGCCGACCACCTCGACGTTCTTCAGCAGCAGCCGGTTGACCTTGACGGTGGGGATCTCACCCGCGGTGAAGCCGACCACCAGCAGCCGGCCCGCCGAGGCGAGCGAGCGAATGCTGTCGGTGAAGCGGTCGCCGCCGACCGGGTCGAGCACGATGTCGACGCCGCGACCGCCGGTCAACTCCTGCACCGCGGCGAGCCAGCCGTCGGTCAGCACCACGTCGGTGGCGCCGCTCGCGCGGGCGACCTCGGCCTTCGCTTCCGTGCTCACCACGGCGATCACCCGGCCCGCGCCGAGCGCCGCGGCCATGCGCAGCGTCGAAGTGCCGATGCCGCCCGCCGCGCCGTGCACCAGCACGGTCTCTCCTGCGGCCAGGCTGCCTCGGGTGCGCAGGCAGAAGTGCACGGTCAGGTCGTTGAACAGGATGCCGGCACCGGCCTCCAGCGAGACGTTGTCCGGCAGCCGGAACACCATCTCCACGGGCACGACGGCCGTCTCGGCCATGGCGTTGCCGAGCAGGGTCAGAGCGACCACCCGGTCGCCCGCCCGCACATGCGCGTCCTCCGGGGCTTCCCGCACAATGCCCGCGACCTCGCCGCCGGCGACGAAGGGCAATTCCGGCTTCATCTGGTAGAGGCCGCGCGTCATCAGCACGTCGGGGAAGGCGACGCCCGCCGCGTGCACGTCGATCACGACGCCGCCCGGGTAGGGCGTGGGCTCCGGGATGTCCACGATCTCGACCGCTTCCGGTCCCTCCAGCTTGCTCACCTGGGCTGCGCGCATGTGCCGACCTCTCTGTCCTCGCGACGGCATGTTCCGCGCCGACGCCACACCGACAACATAACGGGCGCGTCCGGATGATGTCTGCCTGCGGGCCGAGCGGCGGAATCGGCTGCCGCGGGGACGATGCAAGTTGATCCGGCAGCGTTGCGGTCTTTCGCCCAGATTTTGCGCACCGAGGCCACGGCCGTCACCGATCTGGGCGAAGGCGAGGGTTTCGCCGCCGCCGTGGCGGCACTGCCCGGCACCGACTTCGGTCCGGCGGCTCAGCGCGCGAACGACGCCGTCCAGCGCTGCCTGGGACGCATCGGCACACGCCTCACCACGATCGCCGACAACCTGCACGACGCGGCGGGCAAGTACCAGCTGGCCGAGGACGACTTCGCAGCGAAACTCCGAGTCATCGGACTGCGGCTGCCATGACGCTCACCGTCCCCGACGTAGCGAACTGGCAGCCGGAACAGCTGTCGGCGGCGGGTGCACTCGCCGGAACCATGTCGCACGGTCTGGACACCGTGGTCGGCAAGGGCATGGACGACACCAGGGCGCTCGCCGACGCGAAGAAATGGTCCGGCTCCGCGGGCGACGCCGCGACCGCCCGGATGCAGACCGAGAAAACCCGCGCATCCGCGGTGACCGCCGCACTGCTGGAACTGAAGACCGCGCTCACAGCCCAGGTGCAGAACCTCACCGAGGCGAAAGCCAAAGTGCTGCGTCTGCGCGACGACGCGCTCAACCAGGCGCCCGCCTTCGAGGTCGCGGCCAACGGCGCCGTGGACGCAAAGGGGCGGATCGCCTACCTCCGCGCGCACGCGGACAAGGCCGACGTGGAGGGCCTGGTCTTCCAGGAGGCGCTACAGGCGGCCTCCCGCACCTGGGAGCTGACCAACGCGTTGAAAACCGCGCATGACGTAGCCAACCAGGCGAAAACACAGGTCGAGGGCGCGGTCGGCAAGCTGGAGGCGGCGTTCGCCGGGCTCGGCGAGCCGAGCTCGAACGTGCCCGCACCCGCGGCGACCACACCGGCGAGTACGTCGGGTCCACCGGTCACCAACCAGAATTCGAACCGGCCGAGCCAGCTGATGTCCGGGCACCACGGCACCTCGGGGTCTCCGCATGGCACGTCGTACCAGGGTGGCCCGGGCCCGTCAGCGCCGAGCGGTCCACTGCCGAGCGGCGATGTCGCGCGATGGATCGCGGCGGCCAAGCAGAAGCTCATCGCGATGGGCTACGACCCCAAGGACCTCGATGAGCGGGCGATCGCGCTGATCATCCAGCACGAGTCCGCGGGTAACCCGTACGCGGAGAACCGCTGGGACAGCAATTGGGTGGCCGGGCATCCGTCCAAGGGGTTGATGCAGACCATCGACAGCACGTTCAACGCGTACAAGGCACCCGGCCACGACGACATCTGGAACCCGGTCGACAACATCATCGCCGGAGTGCGGTACTCGATCGACCGCTACGGGTCGCTCGCCGATGTCCCCGGTGTGGCCGCCGTTAACTCGGGCGGCGCGTACCAGGGTTATTGATCGAGGTAGCCAGGCCATTGCCAGACTTCCTGGCCCGGGTGCTGTCAGGCGGACTATGAAGGAGGTACAGACGGCTCGACGCGAGGGTGTGACGTACGCCCCGTAAAGTCGTCACAACAGCACCGCATGAAGAAACGCGGCACACAGTGCAGCGCGAGGAGCACAAGTGTCACTCGATCAGCCACTCGCCCCGCTTCCCCAGGAGGGCATGGGCTTTGCTTCGGCGTGGCCCGTCCGGGCTGGCGATGTGGATCCCTACGACCGGTTGCGGTTCGACGCCATCGCCCGCTACCTGCAAGATATCGCCTGGGAAAACCTGCATGAGACGTTCTTCCATCGCACCGACCCGAACTGGATCGTCCGGCGGACGGTCATCGACGTCATCCGTCCGATTCTATGGCCGGACGAGGTGCGGTTGCTGCGGTGGTGCTCGGCATTGTCCACCCGGTGGACCAATATGCGCGTGCGAATCACCAGCGGAAACGGTGGCCTGATCGAGACCGAGGGTTTCTGGATCAATATCAGTGAGTCCACCGGCATGCCCTCGCGGATCAGCGACGAAGGCCTGGCCTACCTGGCCCGCACCGCCACCGAACACCGCCTGCGGTGGCGGCCGTATCTGACCGACGCCACGCCGCCGGAGTCGGACACGGACATGCCATTCCCGGTGCGCGCCACCGACATCGATCAATACAACCACGTCAACAACGCCTGTTACTGGCAGGCGGTGGAACAGTTCCTGGTCGAATATCCCAAGCTGCTCGCGGGGCCGCACCGGGCGGTGATCGAGTACGTGGCACCGGTGCTGGCACGTCAGCACGTGACCGTGCGCAGCCGGTACGAGCCCGGCGACCGGACCGGGCAGCCGGTGCTGCGATTATGGTTCGTGGTCGGCGGGACGACCACCACAGTGGTCCGCATCATGCCACTGCCCGGCTCCCCCGGCTCCCCCGCCTCTCCGGGTCTTTAGGCCGTACCAGTCGGCGGGCGGGGGATTTGCGTTCAGGTCCTGCGTCAGGTGCCGCTCAATTTTGGGCGTTCCCGACGAGTTACCCATGTCCTGACGAAATCAGTTGTTGCGGGGCTTGCCGTACAAGTCGGGTGACGCGGGATCTGCGTTCAGGTCCTGCGTTGGGTGCCACTCGAGTTCTGGGCGTTCCCCGTGAGTTACCCATGTTCTTGCGAAATCAGTTGGCTGGTAGCGGAGAGTTCCATAGTTTGAAGGCCGGTCGGATCTCGGGTGATCCGACCGGCCTCGAAGATTGTCAGCCGCGGGCGGCTTTGAGCAGGTCTTCCCGGGTGGTGAACTTGACTCGGGGGCGGCCCGCGGTCTTGCCCGCCGCCTTCTCGGCCTGGTCGATCGCCTTCCAGCCCGCTCGGTCCACCAAGTCGGCCTGGCGCTCGGCGAGCAGGGTCTTCAGCGCGGCGCGGTCGCCCTGCGGTAAACCGAGTTTGCCCGCGGTGAAATCGGCGAGGAGCAGTTCCACCGTCTCCTCGGAGTCGGTCCGGTTCGAGCCGATCACGCCGCGTGGGCCGCGCTTGATCCAGCCGCTGACGTACACGCCGGGCACCGGCGTGCCGTCGTCGCCGATGACCCGGCCGTTCTCGTTGGGCACGACGCCACGCCGCTCGTCGAACGGCAGGCCCGCGACCGGCTCGCCGCGGTAGCCGATGGACCGCAGCACCAGCGTGGCGTCGATGGTCTCGGTGCGGTCGGCCGGCCTGGCCACCAACTGGCCGTCCACCTCGACCAGCTCGTTGTGCACGAACTCGACCGACTCGACCCGGTCGGTGCCGGTCAGCGCGGTGGGCGAAGTCAGGTAGCGGAACACGATCCGCTTGTTGCCCTCGGCGCGACGACCGGCCGCGTATTCCTTGGCGAGCGTGTACTTCAGGCCCAGCGAGGGCTCGATTTCCGGGTCGTCCACGATCGCCTGGCTGGCGTGGTCGAGTTCCAAGTCGGTCTCGTCCACCACCACGTCGACGCCCTTCAGGTGGGCGAGGGCGAGGAACTCCGACGAGGTGTAGGCCGCCTGCAACGGGCCGCGCCTGCCGACTACGACGACCTCGCGAATATTGCTCTGCCGCAAGGCGTCCAGCGCGTAGTCGGCGATGTCGGTCTTGGCGAGCTCGTCGGGGTCGACGGTCAGCACGCGCGCCACGTCCAGCGCGACGTTGCCGTTGCCGACGATGACGGCCCGCTCGCCGGACAGGTCGAAGGTCCGATCGGCGTAGTCGGGGTGGCCGTTGTACCAGGCGACGAACTCGGTGGCGGAGTGGCTGCCCGGCAGGTCCTCACCGGGGATGCCCATCCGACGGTCGGTCGAGGCGCCGACCGCGTAGATCACGGCGTGGTGGTGGCGCAGCAGTTCCTCGTGCGAGATGTGCGTGCCTACTTCGACGTTCAGGTAGTACTGCAGGGTCTCCCGGCGGAACGCGGACTCGAACATGTTCGACACTGTCTTGGTGCCGGGGTGGTCGGGAGCGACGCCAGCCCGGACCAGACCCCAGGGAGTCGGCAGCCGGTCGAACATCTCGATTTCGACGTCGGCCCGGCGCAGCAGTTCGTCGGCCGCATAGCAGGCCGCGGGCCCGGCGCCGACGATCGCGACGCGCAGAGTGCCCAGTTCCCTCGGTGGACGCGCGGGAGTGACGATCGGATCGAAGTTCGATTCCAGCGGATGCCGTTGGAAATAGGCGGCATTGATATCGCGGAACCGCGCCAGCGAGGCGGTCAGGTCGTCCTCGGAGAAGATGGCCTCTACCGGGCACGCGTCGACACAGGCGCCGCAGTCGATGCAGGTGTCGGGGTCGATGTAGAGCATCTCGGTCGTCGCGAACTCCGGCTGGTCCGGTGTGGGACGGATGCAGTCGACCGGGCACTCGGAAACGCAGCTGGCGTCGTTGCAACAACGCTGCGTGATTACGTAGGCCATATTGTGCTGATCCTCGAAGATGTGCGTGGGCTGTGCCACCTATGGGGTGATGTGATGCTGCTTTCAGTTTGCCTCGAGTGTGGTCGAGACCTCTCACCCGGAGGGCTTACGGTATCCCCCATGGTGCGGACTCTGATCCTCATGCGGCACGGCAAATCGGCCTATCCGGATGGCGTAGACGATCACGAGCGCCCGCTGGCACCGCGGGGACGGCGCGAGGCCGGACTGGCAGGTCAGTGGCTGCGCGAGACCCAGCCGCCGATCGATGCCGTGCGCTGCTCCACCGCGACGCGCACCAGGCAAACGCTCACCGCCACCGAGATCACCGCGCCGGTCGTGTTCGAATCCGCGATCTACGAGGCCGCGCCCGAGACGCTCATCGAGCTGATCCAGCTCAGCGACGACGACGTGGCGACGCTGCTGGTGATCGGGCACGCTCCGGGCATGCCATGGACGGCATGGGAACTGGCGAGCAATCACGACTGCGCGCCTGCCGTCGAACTCAGCAGGAAGTTCCCGACCTCAGCACTCGCGGTACTGCGATTCGACCGCCCCTGGGCCGACGTCGACCCGGGAACCGGGGAGCTGATCCACTTCCATATCCCGCGCTGACCGCGCAGGCGACGCGCGGTCAGCGCAGTAACTTGCCGCCCAGCACAACGACCGCGCCCAGGATGACCAGTAGAACGAACGCGGCGAAACCACCGAACAGCCACCAGACCACGCCGAACGCGAGCGCGAACGGCGCGACCGCGATGGCGGTGATCACGGGGCTTTCCTTGACCGTCGCCCAGGCCGAACGGGCCCTGACGCGATCGATGTCCTTTCCAGGCATGTTCCCAGGGTAGGCCGGAAGCCGGGACTTTGTCGGCGGGCGGTGGAATGCTCGGCGAATGGATTGGAAAATCGAGCTCGTCGCGATTCCGGTGACCGACGTCGACCGCGCCAAGGACTTTTACACCAAGATCGGCTTCAACGCCGACCACGACCACCGGGTGAACGAGAATCTGCGCTTCGTTCAGCTGACCCCGCCAGGTTCCGGTTGTTCCATCTGCCTCGGCGATGGCATCACCGAAGCGGCTCCTGGCAGCGTCGAAGGCATGCAGATGGTGGTCGCCAGCGCCGAGGAGGCGTATCAACAGCTGATCGCCGCGGGTGTGGACGCCACGCCGGTCCAGGATCTCGGCTGGGGCCTGTTCACCTTCTTCGCTGATCCGGACGGCAACAAGTGGGCCGTCCAGCAATTGCCCGATTACAGCAGCTGACCAGCACGATCCATCTCCCGTCAACAAAATGCGCCGACGGGGCGGTTGTCAGAGTTTGCTTGGAGTGCACTCCAGGTGACTAGCGTCGTCGGCGTTCAACGGGAAAGGCGAGCACAGTGAGCGAGCGTCAGCGAGGCGCAGTCGTGAGTGAAACCGCACCGCACGGCGGCGGGAGCGATCGGGAGCAGCCGCGGTATTCGATCGGCGAGGTGGCCGAGCGGTCGGGACTGAGCCGGGACACGTTGCGCTGGTACGAGCGGATCGGGCTGATGGATTACATCGGCAGGGATCACGCCGGCAAGCGCCGGTTCAGCGATCGCGATCTGGAATGGCTGACGCTGATCGGCCGGCTGCGCACCACGGGCATGTCGGTGGCGGACATGGTCCGCTACGCCGAACTGGTGCGCGCGGGGGAAACCACGTTCCCGCAGCGGCTGGAGATGTTCCGGAACACGCGCGCCGATGTACTCGCCAAGATCGATGAACTTCGTCAGACCCTGGCCGTGCTGGATTACAAGATCGCCCTTTACGAGGGCAAAGCCCAAGAGGTCGGTCCACGGGCTGCTCAGTCGCCGAATCGGGGGCCTTAGAGCCGATCACCGGACCGGAGTCCGGTTACTGCCACTCCGGTCCGGGCGCGTTCACCGAGAGCGGCTAACATCCCATGAATATGAAGCCCGATACACCGCACGATCGCGTCTGGATCGACAAGCGGACGCCGTCCGCGTTCCGCGCGCTCAACAGCGTCGCGAGCGAGGTCAGAGCAGCCGGCGCCGCGGTCGGGCTGGATCGCCGGATCATCGAACTGATCAACCTGCGCGTTTCCCAGCTCAACGGTTGCGCGTACTGCCTGGACGTGCACTACCGGGCCGCACTCGCGGCCGGAGCAACCGAGCAGGAAATCTCGGTGCTGCCCGGGTGGCGGCGCGGCGGCACGTACACCCCGTTCGAGCGGGCCGTGCTCGCGGTCGCGGAGGTCACGGCGACGCTTCCGGACGAAAACATCATCGAGCGTGAGTACGCTTTCGCTCGCCGGTACCTGACGGACGATCAGCTGTCTGTCGTCATGTGGGTGGCCACCACGATCGGCGCGTTCAACCGCGTCTCGATTCTCAGCGGGCACCCAGTACGCGCACGGAAGGAGAAGGCAAGCATGACCGAATCAGCTCCGGAATCCACGGTCGTTCGCAACGACGAGCGGCATCGCTACGAGGTGTTCCACGGCGGAGAATTGGCGGGCTTCGCCGAATACGAGGAGCGCGACGACGAGACGGTGTTCACCCACACCGAGATCGACGGCGCGTTCTCCGGCAAAGGGCTCGGCTCCATCCTGGCGAAGAACGCGATCGAGGACACAGTAGAGCGCGAGCGCGTGATCCGGCCGCTGTGCCCGTTCATCAAGGGATACCTGGAGAAGCATCCGCAGTACGACGCGCATGTGATCGGCAAAGGCGTCACGCGGTGAGTGAGCGCCAGCGAGCTGACCGAAAGCACAGCGTGCCCTCGTACACGACGGAGCCGAGCGCCAGCGAGGCGGAGTCGTGAGTGATCTGGATCCTCGCCCTGCGGAAACGCTCTGCGAACCGGCGCCGGGTCCCGGTCCGGCCGCGGAGCTGTATCCGGCACGCGAGGTGCCGCTCGGCGGTGTTCGCGGCGTCTTCGTCGAACGCGTGCTGCCGCAACGGGATCTGCCGACCGTGGGCGCGTGGTGCTTCCTCGATCACTTCGGATCGCCGACCGTCACCAAGACCGGCGCGCCGCCGGACATCGATCCGCACCCGCACATCGGACTGCAGACGGTGACCTGGCCATTCGAGGGCCGTATCCGGCACCGCGACTCGGTCGGCTCGGACGTGGAGATCGAACCGGGCCAGCTGAATCTGATGACGTCGGGTCGCGGCATCGCCCATTCCGAGTACGCCGTCCCCGGCGCGCCCGCCGGACACGGTCTGCAGCTGTGGATCGCGCTGCCGGGCGACCGCACCGGCATCGACCCGCACTTCGAGCAGCATCGCGAGCTGCCCGTCCTGGAAGCGCCCGGCCTCAGGGCGATCGTGCTGATCGGCTCACTGGCCGGGGTGAGCTCACCGGCGATCGCCTACTCGCCCATCGTCGGCGCCGACGTGCGGGTGGAGCCCGGAGCCGACGTCACCGTGCCGCTGGAACCCCGTTTCGAGCATGCGGTGCTGGTGATCGAGGGCCGCGTGACGGTCGCGGGTACCGAACTCGCTCCCGGCCCCCTGCTCTACCTGGGCACCGATCGTGACGAGCTGCGGATCAGCAGCGCGGAGGGCGCTCATTTCGCGCTGATCGGCGGCGAGCCGTTCGGCGAGGAACTGGTGATGTGGTGGAACTTCGTCGGCCGTAGCCACGAGGACATCGTCGCGGCCCGCACCGACTGGGAGAACCACGACGTCAGCCGGTTCGCCGACATCGCGGGCCATATGCCACAGCAACGCATTCCCGCACCGCCACTGCCGGGGCTGCACCTCGAGCCGCGCAAACGTCGCATCGGTCCGGCCAGGGACTGACCGCGTGATTCGGCCCCGCTCGCGGAGACGACGACCGGGGCCGAACACGTTCGGTGATCAGCCGCGTGCCAGCAGCGCGTCCAACGCGCGGTAGCTCTGGTTGAGCCCGACCTCCATGCCGGACTGGAGCATCCCGTCCCGTTCCTGGGGCGTGTGGAACTGGCTGTCGGTGACCACCTTCGTGCGGCCGTCGCCGAGGTCGACGAAGCTGACGTGGTCGATCGCGATATGGGCGGGCATGCCGTCCCACTCGAAGGAGTACACGATGCGCTCCTGCGGGGTGACCTCGCGGAAGCGGCCTTCGAAGCCGTCGGTGCCCTCATCGGAGTGCTCGACGAAGCGCCAATGGCCGCCCGGGCGGAACTCCCACCGCTCGATGTCGAGCTTGTTTCCGCGCCCCCACCACTGGGCGAGCAACTCGATCCTGCTATAGGCGTCCCACACCCGCTGGCGCGGGGCGTCGAAGATCCGCTCGATGTGGATCGTGCGGTCGGTGTCGGTCGTGACAACGGCGTCGTTCGTGGTTGTGCTCATGACTGCGCCTCGCTGGCGCTCGGCTCCGTCATGACCACAAACGTGGCTGTGTTGATTGTTCGCTCGCTACGCTCGCTCATGGTTCCTGCTCCGTTCGCTCGAGAAATTCACCGAGACGATCCAGCCGGGCTTCCACCATCCGCCGGTAGCCCTGCATCCAGGCCACTTCGCGGTCGAAGACGTTCGCACCGAGGCGGCAGTACCGCACCCGGCCACGCTTCTCCGTGACGACCATGCCCGCCGCCTCCAGCAGCTGGATGTGCTTCTTGACGCCGGTCAGCGTCATCTCGAAGCGCTCGGCCAGCTCACTGACGGTCGCGGGCCCACTGCCGAGTCGCTCCAGGATCCCACGCCGGGTGGGATCCGCGAGCGCTCCGAAGGAGGCATCCAGGAAGTCATACTGAACCATCTAGTTCAGTGTTGCGTGTGCGCGCGTGGATGTCAAGAGCGAATGCGAGTCGCCTCGACGTCGGCGCGATTCGCCGGGCCACGATCCACGAGCAACTGCGCCGACCGCACACCCCCTGATCGGACAATCCCGAGTCGCCAGTCGCATCGTCGACGGCAACCCCGACCAGCACGAACGCACCGCGTAGCGGTCCACCCCGCGCTCGTCGATCGCATAGCCAGGCTGGAGCCGACTTGCCGTCACGGTTCACGCACCGATGCGAGGGCCCGGTTTGCGAAGCGCAACACCGCGATTCCGCGTGGATGGATCGAACAATGCCGTGCCCCAACCGCTTCTGATAACGCCCACCAGACGGTATGTTCTTCGGACGAACCGGACACGGGGGCGGCACATGGAAAGAGCACGATGAGGATCTCCCATTTCACCGCGACGGCACTGATCGCATTGGCGGCCACCGCGATCACCACGACCGCAGCACACGCGCAACCCGCGCCCGACGACGCGCCGCTCGACTTGAGCGGCTCGTTCCACCAGGTCGCCTACCAGGTCGCCGCGACCGATGACCGGCGCGCGGCCGTGGCCACCATCCAGGACGGGACCTTCGAGCTCACCCACGACGATCGCGTGGTGACGGTCTCCGACCGGGACGGCAAGGTCGTCGCAGCGCTGCCGATGGCATTGCGAGTCGGGGAACAACGCGTGGCACTGCGTCCGATAGTCGAGGACGCGGGCCACCGGCTCACCCTCGCACCAACCGGCCTGACCGACGCACCGCTGCGTGACGTCAGCGCGCAGGAGCGGTTCTACGCCGAGGCCGAGAAAGCCATGCCTTCGATCCTCACCGGTGCGGGGATCGGCGCGGCCATCGGCTTCGTCCTCGGATTCCCGCTCGGACTGTTCGTGCTCGACTTCATCACGGTGCCCGCCGCCGCGGTCGCGGGCGCCGCGATCGGCGCGATGGCCGGATTCGTCGTAGGCGGCGGGCAGCCCGCCGTCGACGCGGCGCTGCAGTATGTGACCGCGCCCTAGTCGAGCTGGTCGGCGGAGGTCAGCTTCTGCGTCCCGATCACGCGCAGCAGGTCCAGTTTCTCGGCTGCGTCGGTGCCTGGACGCGGAAGGTAGACCAGCAACCGCTGCGCGGCGTTCGGGGTCAGCAACGTTTCGCACACGGTATCGATCAGGCCGACCTGCGGATGCAGGATGCGCTTGGTGTCCGAAAGGCGCACCGCCACTTCGTGTTCATCCCAGAGACGATCGAAATCCGCGCTCGCGGAGCGCAACTCGGCGATCAACTCGGTGACGTCCGCGTCTCCCGCGCGACGCGCGGCGGTGGCGCGCAGATCGGCGACATGCTGGCGGCCGAGCCGATCCCAGTCCTCCACCGGGAAGATGGCGCGCGACGGGAGGTCGGTGAACCAGCGGTAGGGGTAGTAGCGCTCCCAGCCGCGCCGCTCGGCGTGATCGCCGACGAGCAGGGTGTGCATCCGGTTCTGCACCAGCACCTCGCCGAGATCGGTGACGACGGTGGCGGCGGTGTCGTCCAGCTTCGCGAGCAGGTGCATCAGACCGGGGCCGACATGTTTGTCGGTCGGCTCGCGTCCCGTCGGCGTGTGGTCGCACAGATGGTAGAGGTAGTCGCGTTCGTCGCTGGTGAAACGCAGAGCGCGCGCGAGCGCGGCGAGCACCTGGGTGGACGGACGCGGGCCGCGGCATTGCTCCAAACGGGTGTAGTAGTCGGTCGACATGCCCGCCAGCAGCGCGACCTCGTCGCGGCGCAGGCCGGGCGTACGCCGCCGGACACCGGGCGGCAGCCCGACGTCGGCGGGCGTGAGCTGCTCACGGCGGCGGCGCAGGAAATCGGCGAGTTCGGCGCGGTCCATGTCACCACTGTCCCCCGAAACGGCGGCCTCAGCCAGGGATCGCCACTCCCCCGATAAACGATCTCTCCCGCACCTGGTCCGCGCAGTTCAGGCTAGTTCTATGACGACAAAGACGATCGAAGAAGTACAGCTCGGGGCGACCGGCCCCACGGTCGGCCGCATCGGCATCGGCGCGATGGGCATGTCCGGCATGTACGGCGCGGCCGACGACGCCGAGTCCACCGCGACGATCCACGCGGCGCTGGACTCCGGCGCCAACCTCATCGATACCGGCGATTTCTACGGCGCCGGACACAACGAGATGCTGATCGGCCGGGCCATCGCCGAACGTCCACGCGAGGACGTGGTGCTGAGCGTGAAGTTCGGCGCGCTGCGCGGCCCCGGCGGCACCTGGGGCGGTGTGGACAATCGCCCGGAGGCGTTGCGCAACTTCCTCGGCTACAGCCTGCAGCGGCTCGGCGTCGACTACGTCGACATCTACCGTCCCGCCCGGCTGGACCCGAACGTCCCGATCGAGGACACCGTCGAGGCCATCGCCGAACTGATCGAGGCGGGATACGTGCGTCATATCGGCTTGTCGGAGGTCGGCGTGGAAACCATCCGCCGCGCCGCGGCCGTACACCCGATCGCGGATCTGCAGATCGAGTACTCGCTGATCTCACGTGGCATCGAGGCGGAGATACTCCCGGTCTGCCGAGAACTCGGCGTCGGCATCACCGCCTACGGCGTGCTCTCACGCGGCCTGCTCAGCGATTCGATCCGGCCCGGGACCGCCTTCGACGCCAGCGACTTCCGCGCCCACAGCCCGCGCTTCCAGGGCGAGAACCTGGACCGCAACCTCGAACTGGTCCGCGCGCTGGGCGAGATCGCCACACGCAAGGGTGCCTCGGTAGCTCAACTGGCCATCGCCTGGGCACTGACCCGCGGCGACGACATCGTGCCCGTCATCGGCGCTCGGAGACGCGCGCGCTGGGCGGAAAGCATTGGTGCACTGGATATCTCGCTCACCAGCGACGAACTGTCCGCCATCGAGTCGGCCATCCCCGCCGACCGAGTCGCCGGAGAGCGCTACGCAACCGCACAGATGGCGCTGCTCGACAGCGAGCGCTGAAACCGCTGGCGGGGTCGGGATTTCGATCCCGCACCGTGAATCATTGCCCAGCAAACCACATCGGCCCCCGCTCCGAAATCGGAGCGGGGGCCGAATGCTTTTGCCGTGAAATGGATTACCGGTAGTCGCTGAAGCCGTAATCGTCCAGCGGAACCGCGGCACCCGTGGGGGCACCGAACCCTTCCGGGCTGTAGTAGGTGTCGTCGTAGGACGGCACCGCGTACGCCGCGGCACGGGCCTCTTCGGTCGGCTGCACCTGGATGTTCCGGTAGCGGTTGATACCGGTACCGGCCGGGATCAGCTTACCGATGATCACGTTCTCCTTGAGGCCGATGAGCTTGTCGGAGCGGCAGTTGATCGCCGCGTCCGTCAGGACTCGGGTGGTCTCCTGGAAGGACGCCGCCGACAGCCACGAGTCGGTGGCCAGCGACGCCTTGGTGATACCCATCAGCACCGGGCGACCCGCCGCGGGCTCGTTGCCCTCGGCGACGACGCGGCGGTTGGAGGCCTCGAACTCGGCGCGCTCGGTGAGCGAGCCGGGCAGGAACTCCGTCGCACCGGAATCGATGATCGTCACACGACGCAGCATCTGGCGCACGATGACCTCGATGTGCTTGTCGTGGATCGACACACCCTGTGAGCGGTAGACCTCCTGGACCTCGTGGACCAGGTGGACCTGCACCTGACGGGGGCCCATGATGCGCAGCACCTCATGCGGATCCGCCGCGCCTTCCAGCAGCTGCTGGCCGACCTCGACGTGGTCACCGTCGGAGAGCAGACGCTCGGTGCCGTCGTCATGCTTGAACACGCGCAGACGCTGCCGCTTCGAGAGCTTGTCGTAGACAACCTCTTCGCCACCGTCATCCGGGATGATGGTGATCTTGTAGAAGCGATCGTCGTCCTCCAGCCGCACGCGACCGGAGACCTCGGCGATGGGCGCCTTGCCCTTCGGCACACGCGCCTCGAACAGCTCCTGCACACGAGGCAGACCGCCGGTGATGTCGTCACCAGCGACACCACCCTGGTGGAATGTGCGCATGGTCAGCTGGGTACCGGGCTCACCGATGGACTGCGCGGCGACGATACCGACGGCCTCACCGATGTCGACCAGCTTGCCGGTCGCCATGGAGCGGCCGTAGCAGGTCGCGCACACGCCGGTGCCGGTGGTGCAGGTCAGCACGGAGCGGACCTTCACCTCGGTGATGCCCGCATCCAGCAGCGCCTCGAGCGCCGGGTCGCCGAGGTCGGCGCCCTTCGCCACGATGACGTTGCCCTGCTCGTCCATCGCGTCGGCCGCGAGCGTGCGCGCGTAGGTGGAGGTCTCCACGTGCGCGTCGCGGATGATCGAGCCGTCGAGCAGCTTCTCCGCGATCGGCACCACGATGCCGCGCTCGGTGCCACAGTCGTGCTCGCGCACGATGACGTCCTGCGACACGTCCACCAGACGACGGGTCAGGTAACCCGAGTCGGCGGTACGCAGCGCGGTGTCGGCCAGACCCTTACGGGCACCGTGGGTGTTGATGAAGTACTCCAGAACCGTCAGGCCCTCACGGAAGGAGGACTTGATCGGCCGCGGGATGAACTCACCCTTCGGGTTCGTCACCAGGCCCTTCATACCGGCGAGGGTACGGGTCTGGGTGAAGTTACCCGTGGCGCCCGAGTCGACGATCGTGATGATCGGGTTGTCGGCCGGGTAGTGCGCGCGCAGCGCCTTACCGACCTCCTCGGTCGCCTCCTGCCAGATCTTGACCAGGGCGTTGTTGCGCTCCTGGTGATCGAGCGCACCACGCTGGTACTTCTTCTCGATCTGATCCGACTGCGCCTCGTAGCGCTCCATGATCTCGGCCTTCTCCGGCGGCACGAGCACGTCGGACATGGAGACCGTCACGCCGGAACGCGTGGCCCAGTAGAAGCCGGCGTCCTTGAGCTTGTCGACGGTCTGCGCGACCACGATCATCGGGTAGCGCTCGGCGAGATCGTTGATGATCGTCGCCTGACGCTTCTTCGGCATCTGCTCGTTGATGAACGGGTAGTCCGCGGGCAGCAGCTCGTTGAACAGCACCCGGCCCAGCGTGGTCTCGGTGGTCCACGCGTCGCCACGGCGCCAGCCCTCGGGGAACAGCGCCGCCTCGACGTCCTTCGGCGGACGCTGGTCGGTCAGCCGGACCTTGATCAGCGAACGCACGGTGAGTTCACCGCGGTCCACCGCCATCTGCGCCTCGGCCGACGAGGAGTACACGCCCTGCTCCGGAGCGTCCTTGGTGGCCGGCTGGTAGGAACCCTTCGCGCCGTCTTCCAGGCGGGTCAGGTAGTACAGGCCGGTCACCATGTCCAGACGCGGCATGGCCAGCGGCCGGCCCGAGGCGGGCGAGAGGATGTTGTTCGACGACAGCATCAGCACGCGTGCCTCGGCCTGCGCCTCCGCCGACAGCGGCAGGTGCACGGCCATCTGGTCACCGTCGAAGTCGGCGTTGAACGCCTCACAGACCAGCGGGTGCAGCTGGATGGCCTTGCCTTCCACCAGCTGCGGCTCGAAGGCCTGGATACCGAGGCGGTGCAGGGTGGGCGCGCGGTTGAGCAGCACGGGGTGTTCGGCGATGACCTCTTCGAGGACGTCCCACACCTGCGGCCGCTGCCGCTCCACCATCCGCTTGGCCGACTTGATGTTCTGCGCGTGGTTCAGATCGACCAGGCGCTTCATCACGAACGGCTTGAACAGCTCCAGTGCCATCAGCTTGGGCAGACCGCACTGGTGCAGCTTCAGCTGCGGACCGACGACGATGACCGAACGGCCCGAGTAGTCGACGCGCTTACCGAGCAGGTTCTGGCGGAAGCGGCCCTGCTTGCCCTTGAGCAGATCGGACAGCGACTTGAGCGGACGGTTACCCGGCCCGGTGACCGGACGGCCGCGGCGGCCGTTGTCGAACAGCGCGTCGACAGACTCCTGCAGCATCCGCTTCTCGTTGTTGACGATGATCTCGGGCGCGCCGAGGTCGATCAGTCGCTTGAGGCGGTTGTTGCGGTTGATCACGCGACGGTACAGGTCGTTCAGGTCGGAGGTGGCGAAGCGGCCACCGTCGAGCTGAACCATCGGGCGCAACTCCGGCGGGATCACCGGAACGGCGTCGAGCACCATGCCCATCGGCGAGTTGCCGTTGGTCTGGAAGGCCGCGACGACCTTGAGCCGCTTGAGTGCGCGCAGCTTCTTCTGGCCCTTGCCGGTGCGGATGGTCTCGCGCAGCGACTCGGCCTCGGCCTCGATGTCGAAGTTCTCCATCAGCTTCTGGATGGACTCCGCGCCCATCGCGCCGGTGAAGTACTCGCCGTAGCGGTCGACCAGCTCGCGGTAGAGCACCTCGTCGACGATCAGCTGCTTGGGCGCCAGCTTGGTGAAGGTGTTCCAGATCTCCTCCAGCCGGTCCAGCTCGCGCTGGGCCCGGTCGCGGAGCTGGCGCATCTCCCGCTCGCCGCCGTCTTTGACCTTGCGGCGGACGTCGGACTTGGCGCCTTCGGCCTCCAGCTCGGCCAGGTCGGCCTCGAGCTTCTGGGCGCGGGCCTCGAGATCGGCGTCACGCTGGTCGGCGACCGCCTTCTTCTCGACCTCCATCTCGGCCTCGAGCGTGGACAGCTCGTTGTGCCGCAGCTCCTCGTCGACCGCCACGATGACGTAGGCGGCGAAGTAGATGATCTTCTCCAGATCCTTCGGCGCCAGGTCGAGCAGGTACCCGAGGCGCGAGGGCACGCCCTTGAAGTACCAGATGTGGGTGACCGGAGCGGCCAGCTCGATGTGGCCCATCCGCTCGCGGCGCACCTTGGCGCGAGTCACCTCGACGCCACAGCGCTCACAGATGATGCCCTTGAAGCGGACGCGCTTGTACTTGCCGCAGTAGCACTCCCAGTCCCGGGTGGGACCGAAGATCTTCTCGCAGAACAGGCCGTCCTTCTCCGGCTTGAGCGTGCGGTAGTTGATGGTCTCCGGCTTCTTCACCTCACCGTAGGACCACTGACGGATGTCGTCGGCGGTGGCGAGGCCGATCCGGAGTTCATCGAAGAAGTTGACGTCTAGCACGTAACTTCCTTTCCCCTGTGCGGGTCGAATTCGAGCAAAAGTTCACTAGTTGGGTAATCCGTTGCGGAGGCCGGATGCCGTGCGATGACGGCATCCGGCCGGCCGCCTAGTTCGCCAGATCGTCGACGGTGGCCGCTTCGTTCCTGGACAGGTTGATGCCCAGGTTGGCCGCCGCACGCTCCAGGTCCTCGTCCTCGCCTTCCCGCAGCTCGATCGCGGCGCCGTCGGAGGACAGCACCTCGACGTTGAGGCACAGCGACTGGAGTTCCTTGAGCAAGACCTTGAACGACTCCGGGATGCCGGGCTCCGGAATGTTCTCGCCCTTGAC
>NZ_JBFAYO010000023.1:0-124963 GCF_040681325.1 Nocardia sp. NPDC051787 | reverse complement strand
GGGGGGGGGTGCGGTGTCGCGTTGGCGGCCCCCCCTACACCCCCGCTGGCGGGGGGCGGGCCGGGGCGGCCCCCGGGCGGGGGGCGGCCCCCCCCCCCCCCCCCCCCCGACTGCGGACCGGAGCCGTTGCCCGACTCGGTGTTCTGCGATTTCTCGGCAACGCCCACGGTCAGCGAGACCGTCATCCCGGTGGCCGGTGTGCCCGTCACGGTGGCCAGCTCGGCATCCCAGCCGTCGCCGAAGACGTTGTCGGAGGCGAGCGTGACCTGCGAAAGGTTGGTGACGCTGCGCGCGTAACCGGAGTCGTGGGCGAATACCGTGGCGCAGGCGTCATGGGGGAGCGCGATTTGTGAGGTCAGGCGCGCGTTGTCGCCCGCGACCGCGGTCTGGAGCGAGTCGTAGACCTCGAAGTGGATGTGCGGCCACCGGCCCGCGTAGCAGGCCGGGAAGATCGAGGTGAAGCGGACCTTGCCGTCGGCGTCGGCGACCTGCACGCCGCGCAGGTAATTCTGCTCGGTCACGCCGCGGCTGTAGAGCGAATAGTTGCCGTCCCGGTCGCAGTGCCAGACGTACACCGCCATGCCCGCTCCGGCGCCGCCCTTGACCAGGTCCCGCAGCGATAATTCGAGTGTCATCGGAATGCCCTGCGCGACACCGGAATATGAGCCGAACGAAGTCGTGATGTCGCTGCGCACCACGCCGGACTCGACGAGCACGTTCGGTCCGTTCGACCCGTCGCCCGGATAAGGTCCGGCGGTTTCCTGCGGGGCGGCGGCGATATCGCCGGACTGCGCGGTGGTCGCGGCGCCGGTACCGGTTGCCGAGTCGTTCGCCCCCGAGGCGCACCCGGCCGCCACCGCCGCGCCCGCGGTCGCGCCCAGGAAGAACAGGGCGCGGCGCCGGGACACCATCACCTGCATATCGTGCGCGAACCCGAGATCGTGCTCGTGTACTTCACCGCGTCCTTTGCCCACTGGTGGTCCTTCCGTTCGTCGAGGTCGTCCTCGGTGACGTTAGGAACGGGCGCTCCTGGTGGGCTGGGACCGAGCTGGGAGTTCGCTGTGCGTGCTCGTCGTCGTCTTCATCGCCTGCTGGCTCTGCGGTAGCCGATGGCCGCGGGGACGGCGAACAGGACGATCGCGCCGAGCGACCAGGCGAATGTCAGGGTGAGCGGCCGGGCCAGCGTCCCGTCGTAGGCGAGGGCGCGCATGGAGTCGACGGCCACCGACATCGGTTGGTTGTGGACCACCGGCTGGATCCACTTCGGGAAGGCCTGCAGCGGGACGAAGCCGGTGCTGAAGAACATCATCAGCGAGGTGAGGATCGTGATCCCTTCCACCAGTGTCGCTTTCGCCGTGAAGACGGCCACCGCGGTGACGATGGTGGCGAAGGCCAGGCCGAACAACACCGGGATGAACAGGAAGACAATCGTCGCCGCGACGCCCTGGTGGAAGCGAAAACCGAGCAGGAAGCCCACCAGGACGACGGCGAGTGCGCACACGAAGATGCGGCAGCCCTCCGCGAGAACGCGCGAGGCGAGGCCCGAGGCGCGGTGCACCGGCAGCACCCAGAAGCGGGCGAGCAGGCCCGCGTCGCGCTCCCGGCCGAGCAGGATGCCACCGGCCACCGCGCCGGACAGGGCGGCGACCAGGGCGACCATCGGCACCGACCCGTACAGCGCGCTGTCGCCGGTGAACTTCTCGATCTGCCCGCCGATCACGGTGTTCAGCATGATCAACAGCAGGCACGGGATGATCAGCGTCTCCAGCAGCGTGACCGGGTTGCGTGCCCAGCGCAGCAGCAACCGTTGCGTCTGGATCAGTGTGTGCAGCGCGAGCGCCGACATCGACGTCTCGGCGCCGGTGTGCAGGTCGTCCCTGCGATCGGCCGGCAGCACCATCACGACCTCCTCGAGCTCAACCGGACCGACAGCGGAATGCAGATGATCAGGATGGCGATCGCCCATGCCGACGGCGGGGCCAGCAGCGACCAGGTCACCTCCCCGGCGTTCGGCCCTTTGTCACCGGCGAACGCCCGCAAGGCGATGGCCCACTGCGAGACCGGCTGGTTGCGCACGAACGGCTGCACCCACGCGGGGAATTGGTGTGCCGGAGCCAGGCCCGTGGACAGCATGCCGAAGATCAACGGTGGCAGTACCAGCGCCTGCGCGGTTGCCTCTGGGTTGCGCGAGACCGTCCCGATCACGTCTCCTCCCATCATCAGCGCGAGCCCGACGAGCAAAGAGAACAGCACGAAGCCGATCGTGTGCGCGGTGTCGAGATAGAAGCGGAAGCCGATCACGTGGCCGCAGATCAACGCGGTGATCAGCCCGATGGCGAAGCGGAAGAGGTTGCCGGACATGCGCGCCGCGACCGGAACCAGCGGCGGAATCGGCATCGCGCCGAAGCGCCGGTTGAGCCCGGCGACCGAATCGGTGGCGGCGCGGAAAGCCGCCGAGACCGCCGTGAACGCGGCGGCCTGCAGCACCACCAGCGGCATCATGAACTGGGCGTAGCTGCTGAACCCCGTGCCGGAGAAGGTCATCACGGTCTTCAGCGGGATGTAAAAGCTGGCGGTGAACGCCGCGGGCGCCAGCACCGAGGTGAGCACCTCGCCGCTTTGCACCGACGGAGCGATCAGCCGGGTCGTGAGCACCCACCATTGCTGCGGTCGCAGCGGGGCCGCGCGGGTCTGGGTGAGCCAGGTCGCCGCGGTCACGACACGACCTCCGGCTCGGCGGTCTCCTCGACCGTCGCCAAATGTCCGGTGAGCTGGAGGAAGACGTCGTCGAGCGAGGGGCGGCGCAGCGCGATGTCCACCAGTTCGACACCGGCGCTGTCCAGCCGGCGCAGCGCTTCGGCGAGCGTTTTCGCGCCGTCCGGCGCGGGTATGGCGATCCGATCGGATTCGGCGGTGAGCGCGGCCCGGTTATCCGGCGGCAGCAGCGAACCCAGCGCCGCGGCGATGGCGGGCAGGTCCTTCAGATCCAGCGGCACCACCTCGCAGTAGCTGCCTCCGGTCCGCGACTTCAGTTCGTCGGCGGTGCCATGGGCGATCACCACACCGTGGTCGATGACGATGATCCGGTCGCTGAGCGCGTCCGCTTCCTCCAGGTACTGGGTGGTGAGCAGCGTGGTGATGCCCGCCTTCTTGAAGCCGGACACCAGATCCCAGACGCCCTGCCTGCTGCGCGGATCCAGCCCGGTGGTGGGTTCGTCCAGGAACACCACGTCGGGCCGCACGACGAGGCCGCAGGCGATGTCGATGCGCCTGCGCATGCCGCCGGAATAGGTGCCGACCCGGCGGCCCGCGGCGCGCTCGAGATCGAATTCGGTGAGCAGTTCGTCGGCGCGGGTGCGGGCCGCGCGCTTGCGCAGGCCCATCAGCCTGCCGAACATCACGAGGTTCTCGTATCCGCTGAGCATGTCGTCGAGCGCGGCGTACTGTCCGGTCAGCATGATGCTGCGGCGCACCGCCGCCGGGTCGGCGACCACGTCGTACCCCGCGACCAGCGCGCGTCCGCGGTCCGGCCGGATCAACGTGGACAGAATGTTCACCGTGGTGGTCTTGCCCGCGCCGTTGGGTCCGAGGATGCCGAGTACCTCGCCCGGCTCGGCCGCGAAGTCGACTCCGCGCAATGCCTTGACCGCGCCGAACGATTTCTCGATTCCCTCGACGACGACTCCCTGATCGAAGCTCATCCTCGGCCTCCCAGATGTGCATCGAGCGCGCGCGCGATGACCGGCAGCACCTGCGGTGCGGTCAGTTCGTCGTGCGTGACCTCGATGTCGTGGTTGATGATCTCGCCGGTCACGTACGGCCGCCAGCCGTCGGGACCGAAGATGTCGGAGGTGTCGACGGTCGCGCTGAAGTACACGATGTCGCCGTCGAACACCGGGCGCTGATAACCGGTCCTGGTCCGTGCGGCGGCGTTGTACGACCCCGCCATCCGCTCCAGAGTGGCGGCGTCGACCAGCGAGACACCGCCGAGCCGCTCCCGGATCAGGTCCGCCGCCTGCTGCGCGGTCGCCTCGGCGGGCACGTCGTGGATGCCGAACACCGAGCCGAACGTGTTGACGAACGAGCCTGCGGTGACCCGCTCGATGCTGTCGCCGTCGATGTCGGCAGTGTCGGCGTCCAGCAGCGCGACGACGCCGACTTCGGCGCCTTCGGCCTTCAGCTTCGTCGCCGCCGCGTGCGCGATGAGCCCGCCGAAGGACCAGCCGAGCAGGTGGTAGGGGCCGTCCGGTTGCAGGCGGCGGATCTCGCGCACATAGCGGTCGGCGAACTCCTCGATCGAGCGCGCGGGCGGTTCGTTGCCGCTGAGGTCCGGGGCCTGGAGGCCGTAGATCGGACGGCCGGGGGCAAGCGCGTCGGCGAATCCCAGGTAGGTCCACGCCATCCCGGACGAGGGATGGATGCAGAACAGCGCGGGTTCGTCGCCGCCGAGCCGGATCGGCAGGACCACGTCGAGTCCGAGACCGCCCGCCGCCGGGGCGGCCGGTGGCGCGGTGGCCGTGGCCTCTTCCTCGGCGGCGGTCCGTGCCGCCGGGGTCTGCGCGAAGCGGGCTGCCGCGCCGAGTGTTTCGATCCAGAGGTCGGCCAGCTCGGCCACCTCGTCGTTGCCGAGCAGCGTCCAGGGGAAGCCGAAGCTCGCGCGCAAGCGGTCACCGATGACGACAGCGTTCACATCGATCGCCGATTGCAGGGGCACGCCGGGGTGTTCGGCGACGTGCACGTCACCCAGGTCGTCGGTGGGCAGCCAGCCCAGGCCCTCCAGTCCCGCCGGGATGTCGCCCGTGGAGTACCTGCCGAGGTAGTTGAAGCCCACCCGGCCCGGGAGGCGTTCCGGGAGCTGCCGGGCGGTCTCGGGGTCGAGGTAGCGCAGCAGGCCGAAGCCGATGCCTTTGTCCGGCACCGCGAGCAGCTGATGCTTCACCGCGCGGATGGCCGCACCCAGGGCGGGTCCACCGGTGAGCGCGTCATCGATGTCGATGCCGGCCAGGTCGAGTCGCACGGGGTAGATGCTGGTGAACCAGCCGATGGTGCGGGACAGGTCGGCGCCGGGGACCACTTCTTCCTGGCGGCCATGGCCTTCCAGCCGCAGCAGCGCCGTCGGCTCGGTGTCGCGCCAGCGCACCAGCGCCAGGGCCAGGGTGGCCAGTAGCGTGTCGTTGACGCTGCCCTGGAACAGGCCGGGCAGGGTGGTGAGCAGCGCGGTGGTGACCTCTGCGGACACCTCGCGCTCGACCATGCGCAGCGTGCCGGTGTTGTCGATCGCCAGGTCCAGCTCCCTGCCGCCGATCAGCGGGTCGGCTCCGGCGAGAACGTCGTGCCAGTAGGCCAGCTCGGCGCGGCGGCGTTCGGAGTGCGCCTCCTCGGCCAGCGCGTGCGCCCAGCGCCGCATCGAGGTCCCGGTCTCCGCGAGCACCGGCGTGTTGCCGACCGACACCTGAGCCCAGGCGGCCACCAGGTCCGGCACCAGGATGCGCCAGGAGACGCCGTCGATGACGAGGTGGTGCGCCAGCACGATCAGCCGCCCCGCGCCGGTGCGGGTGCCCGCCGCGCCCACCGGGTCGAGCCAGATGAACTGCAGCACTGTGCCGTGCGCCGGATCGAGCCGGTCGGCCGCGGCGTCCAGTTCGGTCATGGCGAACTCGTGCAGCTCGATCGGTTCGATCGCGTCGAACTCGATGCGGTGCACGAGCGCGTCCACGTCGACCGAGCCGGGCGGGCCGACCACGATGCGCGGACCGTCCTCGGCGTCGGTGACCAGCCGGGCGCGCAGCATGTCGTGCCGGTCCACCGCGGCGGTGAGCACCGCGACGATCTGGGCGCGCTCGATGCCCACCGGCAGCTCCAGCACGGCGGTCTGGGCGAAGCGGTCGTAGTTGCCGCCGCGCTGCAGCATGTAGTGCGCGATCGGCGGCAGCGGCAGCTCGCCGCCGCCGCCGCCGGGCAGCTCCTCCAGCGTCACCGCGGTGCCTGCGGCGTCGATCGCCGCGGCCAGCGCCGCCACCGTGCGGTGCTCGAACACCTGTAGCGGGGTGCACGTGATGCCCTGCTGCTTGGCCCGCGACACCAGCTGGATCGCCAGGATGCTGTCGCCGCCGAGCGAGAAGAACGAATCGTCGGCGCCGACCGGTGTCACCCCGAGCAGCTCGCCGAAGATCGCGGCCAGCTGCTCTTCGGTCGGCGTGGACGGCGCGCGGTACTCGGTGCGGTCGGCGGTGAACTCCGGTGCGGGCAGCGCCTTGCGGTCCAGCTTGCCGACCGCGTTGAGCGGGATCTCGTCCAGCACGACGAACGCCGAGGGCACCATGTAGCCGGGCAGGATGTCGGTGGCGAACGCGCGTACTTTCGCCACGTCGAGCTCGAATCCGGGCGTGCGGACCAAGTAGGAGGCCAGCGCGGTCGCCCCGGTGGGGCCGGGCATGCCGAGCGTCACCGCGAAGTCGACGCCTTCGGCGCGGCCGAGCACCGCGTCGATCTCACCGAGCTCGATGCGCTGGCCGCGGACCTTGACCTGGAAATCGGTGCGGCCCAAGTACTCCAGCTCGAGCCCCGCCTCGGAGCGGATCCAGCGCACCAGATCGCCGGTGCGGTACATCCGTTCGCCCGCCGCACCGAACGGGTTGGCCATGAAGCGGGCGGCGGTCAAGCTCGTCCGGGCGTGGTAGCCGCGGGCCAGCGAAGGTCCGGCGAGGTACAGCTCGCCCGCCACGCCCACCGGGACCGGGCGTAGCCGGTCGTCGAGGACCAGCACGGCGGCTCCCTGCACGGGCGTGCCGATGGTGACCGGCAAGCCGAGCTCGAGCGGCGCCGAACCGGTTGCCCAGATGGTGGACTCGGTCGGACCGTAGAGGTTGACCATGGTGCGCCCGGTGGCCCAGCGTTCGACCAGTTCGGCGCCGACCGCCTCACCGGCCACCGCGAGCACCCGCACGCTGGTCACCTCGTCGGGATCGAGGGTGGCCAGCGCGGACGGCGTGATCACCATGTGCGTGACCTGCTCGGCCTCGATCAGCTCGGCGAGTGCGCCGCCGCCGAACACGTCCGGCGGCGCGACCACCGACGCGCCACCGGAGCCGAACGCCATGATCGCTTCGAACACCGACGCGTCGAAGCTCGGCGACGCGACTTGCAGCACCAGGGAGTGCTCCTCCAGACCGAGCGACTTCTGTTGCGCGGCAACGAGATCAGCGATGCCGCGGTGCGAGACCGAGACACCTTTCGGCGTGCCGGTGGAACCGGAGGTGTAGATCATCCATGCCGCATTGTCCGGCCGGATGGGTCCGGGCAGGTCGCGTTCGTCCAGTGGGTGGCTGCTCGCGGCGCCCCAGCGTTCCACCAGGGCCAGGTCGTCCAGCACCAGCCAATTCGTGCTGTCGGGGAGCATCGGGCGGTACGCGGCGAGGGTGAGGCCCAGCGTCGCGCCGGAGTCGGTGAGCATGTGGTCGATGCGGTCGACCGGGTGCTTCGGATCCACCGGCAGGAACGCCGCACCGGCCTTCGCGGCGGCCCACATGCCGGTGAGCAGTTCCGCCGAGCGCGGAAGACCCAGCGCAACTACGGTTTCCGGCCCCGCGCCAGCCTCGCACATTACCCGCGCCAGACGATTGGCGTGCGCGTCGATCTCCCGGTAGGTGGTGGTGTATCCGCCGGCCACCAGGGCGGGCCGCTCCGGATACCGCTGGGCGGTTTCGGCCAGGAGTCGCGGAAGCGTTGTGGTACCGGCGGTTTCGGGACCGCGCACCGGCACCAGCGTGGCGCGTTCGGCGTCGTCGAGAATGTCGATATCGGCGATGCGCACGTCAGGGCGAGCGAGAACGGTCGCGAGCACGCGGCGCCACCGGGCGGCGAACGCGGCAACGGTCGCCTCGTCGAACAGATCCGTGGCGTAGGTCAGCACGGCGTCGATGCCCGCCGGAACGCTCTCGCTGAAGCGCTCACGCAGATCCAGGGTCAGGTCGAACTGGGAGGCGTTGCGATCGAAATCCTCCACCTCGAAACGCAGGCCCGGCAGCTCCAGCCCCGGTTCGACGAAGTTCTGCAGCGACAGCGACACCTGGAACAGCGGGTGGTGCGCGGTCGAGCGGGCCGGATCGAGCACCTGGACCAGCCGCTCGAAGGGGACGTCCGCGTTGGCGAAGGCGTCCAGGTCCGTGGACCGGACGGTGTCCAGGAAGGCCGCGAAGCCGACTCCTGGGTCGACCAGCGTGCGCAGCGCCAGGGTGTTGACGAACATGCCGACCAGCTGGTCGAGCGCCTCCTCCCCGCGACCGGCGACCGGGGTGCCGATCAGCACGTCATCGGTGCCGCCGAGCCGGGCCAGCAGCGCCGCGAGCGCCGCGTGCACGACCATGAACGGGCTGACGCTCTGCGCTGCGGCGAATTCGACCAGCGCACTGTGCGTCTCGCCGTCGACGGTGAACCCGAAATCGGCGCTGTGCATGGTCTGCACCGCGGGCCGCGGACGATCGGAGGGCAGCTCGAGCACGTCCGGCGCGCCCGCCAGGGTCTCGCGCCAGAACCGGATCTGGCGTGCCGCGGCCGATTCCGGGTCCGCCTCGTCGCCGAGCACCTCGCGATGCCAGAGTGCGAAGTCGGCGTACTGCACCGGCAGCGGGACGCGGATGGCGTGCCCGCCGCTGGACCGCTCCGCGTACGCGGCGGCCAGGTCGGCTGCCAGCGGTGCCATGGAAGCGCCGTCCGCGCTGATGTGGTGCACGACCAGCACGACGACGTGCACCGGCCCAGGCGCCGCCATCGGTTCGGCCGCCGCGTAACTCGACGAGACCGGGGCTGTCCCGGCCGGGGCGGACGCGACGGGAGCTTCCCCGGTAGATGCACCCGAGGACACCGGCCCGGCACCCGCGGACGGCGCCGCCGCTGCGTGGATCCCGAACAGGGCGACCCGCAGCGGCGGTTGCGTGGCCAGGTCGAATCCGGTGCCGGCCAGCTCGGAGATGC
This sequence comes from Nocardia sp. NPDC051787, assembly GCF_040681325.1. NCBI lineage: Bacteria > Bacillati > Actinomycetota > Actinomycetes > Mycobacteriales > Nocardiaceae > Nocardia > Nocardia sp. NPDC051787. Next base: position 115,990 of record NZ_JBFAYO010000023.1, on the reverse strand, counting down.
GTGCGCGTAGCGCCGCGCCGTCCTCGGTGCCGACCACCGGCATGGCGGGCACGGCCACGTCGGCGCCGACCACCACCTGGCGCGGCCCCTCCGCGTCCGCGGGATAGAGCGTGCGCAGGCTCTCGTGGCGCTCGACCACGTCGACCAGCGCGGCGCGCAGGGCTTCGACATCCAGGTCGCCGGTGAGCCGCAGCGCGATCGCGATGTTGTAGGCGGCCGAAGCCGGATCCATCCGGTTGAGCACCCACATGCGCTGCTGCGCGGGGGAGAGCGGAACGCGGTCCGGACGAATCCGTGGCGCGAGGACGAACCGGCCCGGCTCCGCGCTGGTCGCGGGAACGACCCGGGCGGACAGCTGGGCCACGGTCGGCGCGTCGAACAGATCGCGCAGCGCGATCCGCGACGCGAGTGCCGCGTTCACCCGCGCCACCACTTTGGTCGCGCTCAGCGAGTTGCCACCGAGCTCGAAGAACGACTGGTCGACTCCGATCCGGTCGCGGCCGAGCACGTCGCCGAACACCATGGCCACCGTTTCCTCGACCGGCGTGCGCGGCGCGAGGTAGGGGCGGTGGGTCTCCGAGAAGTCCGGTACCGGAAGGGCTTTGCGATCCAGCTTGCCGACCGGCGTGAGCGGAATCGAGTCGAGCACGATCAGGTACCCGGGCACCATGTACCCCGGTAGCTCGGCGGCCACTTGGGCGCGCAGCCGCTCGACGTCCAGCAGGACGCCCTCGGCGGGCAGCACGTACGACACCAGGACCGTGGTCCCGGCCGGGCCGGTGCGCCCGATGGTGACCGCGTACTCGACCTCCTCGTCCCGGGAGAGCACCGCGTCGATCTCGCCCAGCTCGATCCGCAAGCCACGGATCTTGACCTGGAAGTCGCTGCGGCCCAGATATTCCAGCTCGTAGCCGCCGTCCGGCCCGGTCACCCAGCGCACCATGTCGCCCGTGCGGTACATCCGCCCGCCGGATTCGCCGAACGGATCGGCGACGAAACGGCTCGCCGTCATCTCGAACCGGTTGAAGTAGCCGCGCGCGAGCGCTGGACCGGCCAGATAGAGCTCGCCGGGCACGCCCACCGGCACCGGCCGCAGCCAGGAGTCCAGCACCATGGTGGCGGCGCCGCGGATCGGTCCGCCGATCGTGATGGGCTCGCCGGGGACGAGTTCGCCGGGGCCCGTCGCCCAAATGCTGAACTCGGTGGGGCCGTACAGGTTCACCATGCGCCTGCCGGGTGCCCACCGCTCGATCAGCTCCGGCGTCGCCGCCTCGCCCGCGACCGCGAGCACGCGCAGCTGGTCCAGATCGGTGGGTTCCATGGTGGCCAGCGCGGACGGCGTGATCACCGCGTGGGTGACCCGCTGGGTGCGCAGCAGGTCTTCGAGTTCCGCGCCGCCGTAGACGTCCGGCGGCGACACCACCAGCCTGCCGCCGGCGCCGTGCGCGATCAGCAGCTCGAACACCGAGGCGTCGAAGCTGGGCGAGGCCACCTGCAGCGCGCTGGCGGTGTGGTCGAGATCGAGCGTCTCTCGTTGCGCAGCAACCAGATTCGCGATACCGCGGTGGCTGAGCAGCACCGCTTTCGGCTTGCCGGTGGAGCCGGAGGTGTAGATCAGGTACGCCGTCTGGTCGAGGTCGATGGGTCCGCCGCGCTCGTTGTCGGTGATCGGCGCGTCGGAGATGGTCATCACCCGGCGCATGGTGTTGAGATCGTCGAGCAGCAGCCAGTCGATGGTGCCGGGCAGCGTCTCGCCGGTCGCGGTGACGGTCACGCCGATCGGCGCCTTGGAGTCGGTGAGCATGTGCTCGATGCGCTCCACGGGGTAGTTCGGGTCCAGCGGAGCGAACGCCGCGCCGGTCTTGGCCAGCGCCCACACCGCGACCACCGATTCCAGCGACCGGGTGAGCGCGAGCACGACGAACACCTCGCGTCCGACTCCGCGGCGCAGCAGCACCCTGGCGTAACGGTTCGACCACGCGTCGAGTTCGCCATAGGAGATGGTGAGATTGCCCGCGGTGACCGCGATCGCATCGGGATTGATCCGCGCGCCCGCGGTCAACAGCTCGGGCAACGTGGCCGACCACGCCGATTCCGGGCCGCGCACCGGGAGCAGCGCGGCGCGTTCGGCGTCGTCGCAGTACTGCAGCTGGGACACCAGCGCGCGTGGGTTGTCGGCGAGCTGGGTGAGCAACCGGACGAACCGATCCAGCAGCGGCCGGGCCGACTCGGGCGGAAGCTGGCCGGTCAGGTATTTCAGCGTGATCCGCAGCGTGTCCTGCCCGTCGGCGCCGCGCAGCGGAATCACCATGAGGTTCAACGGATACGGCGTCGCGTCGGTGCCCTCCACGTCCAGCACGCGCATGCCCGCGATGTCCAGCGCCTGCGACAGCGCCTCGCGGTCGATCGGGTAGGACTCGAACACGGTCAGGGTGTCGAACAATTCGGCCAGGCCGACCGCTTGGTGGATGGCGGCCAAGCCGACGTGCTGATGGTCCAGCAGCCGCGCCTGTTCGGACTGCACGCGGGCGAGCAGGTCGGCCACCTTCTCTGCCGGATCCAGCCGCACCCGCACCGGCAGTGTGTTGATGAACAGGCCGACCATCTCCTCGACCCCGGACAGCTCCGGCGGCCGGCCCGAGACCGTGCCGCCGAACACCACGTCGGTGCGGCCGGTGAGCATGGCCAGCAGCATCGCCCACGCGGCCTGCACCAGGGTGTTCACCGTGGCGCCCGCTTCCCGGCCCGCGGTCTCGAGCTGAGCGACGGTGGCGCGGGACAGGTCGACCGAGAGCATGCCGGTTTCGGTCGATTCGATTCCGGCCAGGGTCGGCACCGCGCGGGTCGGGGTGTCCACGCCCGCCAGCGAATCCGTCCATGCCGCAAGCGATTCCGCGTCGTCCCTGGTCCGCAGCCAGGTCAGGAACTCGCGATAGGAGTGCGCGGGCGGCAATGTCGAGGCGTCGCCGTCGGTGACGTAGAGGGTGAGCAGCTCGCGCACCAGCAGTGGCGTCGACCAGCCGTCCAGCACCAAGTGGTGGTTGGTGAGCAGGAAGCGGTAGGTGTCGGGTGCGATCCGCAGGAGCGTGCAGCGCAGCAGTGGTGGACGGGTGAGCTCGAACCGGGTGCGCGCGTCCACCGCGATCAGCCGATCGACCTCGCGGGCGCGCTCGCCGGAGTCGGCGATGCCGGTGAGATCCGCCTCGTGCCATTCGATCTCGGCGTCGGCCAGGACCAGCTGGCGCGGGCCGTCCTCGGTCTCGGCGAACGCGACGCGCAGGTTCTCGTGCCGGGTTACCAAAGCCTGTGCGGCACGTCGCAATCGGGCCGAATCCACGGTGCCGGACAGGGTGAGCAGCGACTGCACGGTGTAGCCGTCGGCGGTGTCGGAGTCGTACAGCGCGTGGAAGAGCAAGCCGTACTGCAACGGCGAGAGCGGCCACACGTCGATGAGGTTCGGGTAGTCGCGTTCCCAGGTATCGATCTGCGCCTGGGTGACGGCGACCAGATCGAAGTCGGAGGGGGTGCGTCCGCCCGCCCCGGCGGATTCGGCGTGCTCGGCGAGGGCGCCGAGGGCCTGTGTCCACAGTGCGGCGAGTTCCGCGAGGTCGGCTTTCTCGAACAGCCGCGAGGCATAGGCCCAGGTCACTTCGAGGCCGGAATCGGTGTGGACGGCGTTGATGTCCACCGCCGCGGCCAGCGGGGCGCGATCGTCCTGGGTCGCGGCGAAGCGGCGCGGCAGCCAGGGCTCCGCCTCGCCGCCGGTGGTCGCGCGGCCGAGGTAGTTGAAGCTGATCTGCGGTGTGGGCGCGTCCGCGAGCGCCGCCGCCGTCTCGGGGACCAAGTAGCGCAGCATGCCGAACCCGATGCCCTTGTCCGGCAGGATACGCAGCTGTTCCTTGGTGGCCTTGATCGCGGCACCCGCCGCGGCTGCGCCCGCGTACGCGTCCGCTAGATCGATGCCGGCCAGGTCGACAGCGACAGGGTAGATGCTGGTGAACCAGCCCACCGTCCGCGCGATGTCGGCGCCGGGCAGGATGGACTCGGTGCGGCCGTGGCCTTCCAGGGTGAACAGCGCCGAGGTGCGTCCGCGCCAGCGGGCCACCGCCAGCGCGAGCGCGGTGAGCAGGACATCGTCGGCGCCGCAGTGGAATCGGTCGGGTGCGGTGGTGAGCACGGTCCGCGCGATCCCCGGCGGCACCACCGTGGTCAGGTGCGCCACGGTGGCCACCACATCGAGTTCGGGGTGCATCGGCATCGAGCCGAGTTCCGGATCGGGCGTGGCCAGAATGCGTTGCCACAGCGGCAGTTCCGCGGCCCGAGTGGCGGCGTGCTCGTGCTGCCCGTGCGCCCAGCGCCGGAACGAGGTCCCGACCGGCGCGAGTTCGCCGCCCACTGTCGCGGTGGCCAGATCCGGCAGCAGGATGCGCCAGGAGACGCCGTCGGTAACCAGATGGTGCAGCACCAGCCACAGCAGCGGCGCGGCGTCCGCACGTTCGATCCACACGAAGCGCGCGAGGACGCCGGACTCCGGGTCGAGCCGGTCGGCGGCGCGCTGCAACTCGCGTTCACAGGTCGCCTCGAGATCCGTGTCCGCGGTCACGACCTCGAGCAGTCCGTCGGCGTCGATCGAGCCGGGTTCGGCGACCACCCAGCTCCAGCCGTCGCCGGTGCGCCGCAGCGTCGAGCGCAGCAGGTCGTGCCGATCGAGCAGTGCTTGCACCGCGGCGACCAGCGGCGCGCGTTCGATTCCGGCCGGCAGTTCGATCAGCACGGCCTGGGCGAACCGTCGCCAGGTGTCGCCGTGCTCCAGCATCGCGTGCACGATCGGCGTGAGCTCCACGTCGCCGACGCCGCCGCCGGGCAGTTCGCGCACCTCCACGGTCGGTACGTCGGTGGCGACGGCGGCCAGTGCCGCGACGGTCTTGCGCTCGAAGACATCCCGCGCGCTGAACCCGATCCCGGCCGCCTTGGCGCGCGACACCAGCTGGATCGAGACGATGCTGTCGCCCCCGAGCGCGAAGAAGCTCTCGTCGACGCCTACCGCGTCCAGGCCGAGCACCTCCGCGAACAGCGCGGCGAGCGCCTTCTCGCGCGGTGTGGACGGCGGCCTGCTCGTGACCGTGCGTGCGCCGAAGTCGGGCGCGGGCAGCGCCTTGCGGTCCACCTTGCCGAGCGGGGTCAGCGGGAGGCGGTCGAGCACCATGACCACGGCGGGCACCATGTAGGCCGGAAGTGATTCTCCAGCAGCGGCTTTCAGGGCCTCGGGATGGGCCTCGGCGCCGGGCTTCGGCAGCACGTAGGACACGAGTGCGGTGGCGCCCGCCCCGGTTTCGACGCCGAGGGTGAGTGCGAAGTCGACGTCGGGATGCCGCTGCAGGGCGGCGTCGATCTCACCCAGTTCGACCCGGAAACCGCGCACCTTCACCTGGAAGTCGCTGCGGCCCTGGTACTCCAGTTCGATCCGGCCGTCGTGCTCGACCCAGCGCACCAGGTCGCCGGTGCGGTACATCCGCTCGCCCGTCGCGTAGGGGTTGGCGACGAAGCGGTCGGCGGTGAGTCCGTTGCGCCGGTGGTAGCCGCGCGCGACACCGGGACCGGCGAGGTAGAGCTCACCGGTGGTACCTGGGGGCAGCGGCCGCAGCCACGGGTCCAGCACCACGGCCGACACGTCGCGGGCGAGACCGCCGATGGTGACCGGCGCATCGGGAGTCAGCGGGGCGCTGAGCGTCACGGTCACCGTGGTCTCGGTGGGGCCGTAGCCATTCAACAGGGTGCGGCCGGACCACTTCGCGACGAGCTCGGGCGGGCAGGCGTCGCCGCCGACGATCACGGTACGCAGTTCGGGCAGGGTCGCCGGGTCCAGCGATCCCACGACGGCCGGGGTGACATTGAGGTGGCTGACGCGGTGCCCGCGCAGCACCTGGGCGAGTTCCTCACCCGCGTACGCCGACGGCGGCACCACGGCCAGGGTCGCGCCCGCGGCGAGCGTGACCAGGATTTCCTCCACCGAGATGTCGAAGCTGGGTGACACGGCATGGGCGACAACGGACTCCGCGTCGATGCCGAATCCCGCGCCGGAACTCGCGACCAGATTCGCCAACCCGCGATGCGTCACGAGCACGCCCTTGGGTAGCCCGGTGGAGCCGGAGGTGTAGATGACGTACGCGACCTGGTCCGGGTGCGTTGCCGCGGATCGCTCGGCCTCGATGAGCGCGGCGCTGTCCTGCTCGGCCACGGCGCGCTCGGTGCTCTCGTCATCGAGAATCAGCCAGGACACCCGGTCCGGCAACGACTTTCGCGCCGCCGCGACCGTGATCCCCGCGACGACCCCGCTGTCGCCGGCCATGTGCTCGATCCGGTCGGCCGGGTAAGTCGGGTCGATCGGCACGAACGCCGCGCCGGTCTTGGCCACCGCGATCGTCGCCAGCACCGACCGGATCGAACGCGGAATCGAGATCGCGACGGTGCGTTCCGGTCCGGCGCCCGCGGCGATCAGCACCCGGGCCAGGCGGTTGGTGTAGTCGTCGACCTCGCGGTAGGTCAGCGCGGTCGCGCCTTCGACCAGCGCCGTCGCCTGTGGATCGCGGGTAGCGCCCGAGGTGAGGATCGCGGGCAGCGTACGTGGTGCGACGCCCGCGCCGCCGCGGGCGGGGGCGTACCGGGCGAGTTCGTCGTCCGACAGCACCGAGATGGTCGTCAGCGGCGCATCCGGCCCGGCAGCGAGGAAGCGGTGCAGGAACGACAGGAATCGGCGGTGCTGTGCGGCCAGTTCGGTGTCGCTGTAGAGGTTGCCGTTGGCCTGGAAGTCGATGTGCGTGCTCTCGCCGCCGACGCCCGGATACAGGTTGACGAACAGGTCGTCGATCAACCCGGAGGTCAGCACGTGCAGCCGCCCGGTGACCCGGCCGAGCTGGATCCTGGTGTCGACCATCATCAGGTTCACCGAAGGACCGAAGGACCCGGCCTCGTCCATCGGCCAGCCCAGATCGCGGAAGATGTCCTCCTGGCGGTAGCGCTGCCGGCGCAGCGCACCGGTCAGCTCGCCTTGGGCGGCGCGGATCACATCGCCGACGGTCGTGGCCGGCTCCAGCCGCAGCCGCAGCGGGACGACGTTGGCGATCATGCCGCCGGAACGCCGCAGCGTCGCCGTGGTGCGCGCCGACACCGGAAGGCTCAGCACGACCTCCGCCGAGCCGGTCATCGCGGACAGGTACGCGCCGAAGGCCGCCACCACGGTGGGTGCGACGCCGGAGGACACCTGCTCGGCGACGGCGTCCAGCATCCGCGCGGTGTCGGCGGGCAGGTCGCCCTCGACTCGGATCGGGTGTCCGTCCACCCCCGCGGTGCGGCCCGCCAGGTTCACCGGGTCGGCCATGCCGTCCAGATGGGCGAGCCAGTGTTCCCGGTCGGCGAGGAACCGCTCCGAACTGCGGTAGGCCAGATCCGCCTCGACGATCTTGCGCAGATCCTCCGCTTTCGCGGGCGGCTGTTCGCGACCCTCGACGGCGGCGTTGTAGAGCTCCCCGGTGCGCTGCACCACGGTCAGCGCACCCATGCCGTCCAGCACGATGTGGTGGATCCGCGAATACCAGAACCAGCGCTCCGCGCCGACGCGCAGCATGGCGATGCGCACCAGCCGGTCGCGGGTCAGCTCCAGCGGGGCCTCGTACTCGGCCCGCATCCAGGCGTGGGCGGCGGCTTCCGGGTCGGGTTCCGTGCGGAAGTCGATGGTTTCCAGGCTGTCGTCGAGCGTGGTGTCGACGAATTGGAACGGATGCCCCTCCACCTCGACAAGGCGCAGGTACCCGGTGCCGAACTCGCGCCCGGCCTGACGCGCCGAACGCGCGAGCAGGTCGACGTCTATCGGTCCGTTCAGTTCGACGTACTGGGCGATGGATATCGGAGTGTCACCGGCGACATGCTGGGCGAACCAGATGCCGCGCTGTGCCGCCGACAGGGCGAATGCTCCGTCGGGAAGCACTGTGTCCGTATCTTTCGCCGAAAGGGAAGGCTGTTGCATGACGTGTCCTACGTTCTGACCGCGGTCGGGCTACCCAGGAATGACCGCCAGTAGCCACCGCGGTACCGGTAGTACCTGCCGCCGCACAGATCGCGGCAACTCAATTCTGAACCGGTGCGGTCGGCGCTGCGGGGGTATTGCGCACACTGCGCGACCCGAACATCACTGTTCGGGTCGCGGGGGGAGGGGTGGGCCCGGTCAGGCGGCTGCCGGAAGAAGATCCAGGTCGGCCGGGGTGAGCGGGGCGTCGGAACCGGCGAGGTAGCGCTGCAGGGTGGAGCGCTCGTCCAGCACCAGCCAGGCGATCCCGTCACTCGACTCGGGCCGCTGGTCCTTGGTGGTGATCCCGACCGTGGTGCCGAGGGCGAAGGAGCCGTCGCCGGTGACCGGGACCGTGACCGCTCCGATCTTGGTGGCGGCCCGCTCGGCCACGGTGGACTCGATCGGGTGGTCGATCGCCACCGCGACGCGGGCGCCCGGGCCGGCGCCGAGCTCGAGCAGCAGGCGAGCCATGCGGTTGGACCAGCGGTCCAGTTCAGCGTAGGTGAGGTCGCAATCGGCGGTGGACACCACGACCGCGCCTGGATCGACCTCGGCGACGGGCTGGGCCAGCGGCAGGACGTACAGGTTGTCGGAAGCGGTCATGGTGTGCATGTCGTGTCCTCGAGTGTCGAATGAGAGGTGTTTCGCGCACTTCTCAATCTCGTCCTCGAGCGGGCTTTCCGACACCAACCCCAGCGTTGGTCCGCGCACTCCCAGGGTGGGCAAAACCTCACCCAGGGTGGGGCGCGGAGCTCAGTCGTTCACGTAGCCGTTGAGCGTGGCGCGCAGATCGGTGAGCAGCGCGCGGGCGGCGGTGAGGCCGTCGCCGTGCCAGACGGTGTCCTCGACGGCGAACACCCGGCGATCGGTGGCGGCGCTGAGTTCCTTCCATTCGTCGGTTCGCATGACGGCTTCGCCGTGCTTCTTCCCCTCGGCGCCGGCGAGGATCACGTAGATCACGTCGCCCTCCACCTTGGTGGCGAACTCATCCTCGCCCACCTCGAACGAGGCGCCCCGCTGGGCGGCGGGACGCTGCACACCCACGTCGCCGAGGACTCGACCCGCGAAACTGTCGCCGCCCTGCACCTGGTCGGCGTCGGCGGTGAAGCGGAGGACCGACGCCTGGGTTTGCGCCGCCGCCAAGGCGGTACCGGTGTCGCTTGCCTCGGTGCGATAGTTCTGCAGCGCTGTCTCCCCGGCCTCGTGACGTCCCAAACCCGCTGCGAAGGCGGCGAATTCGGCCTGCCAGCCGGCGTTCGCGCTGACCAGCACGGTCGGGGCGATGGCCTGCAGCGCGGCGAAACCGGCCGCGCCGGTGGGGATTTCGCCGAGAATCAGATCGGGACGCAGATCGGCGATCCGGGCCGGATCCGGCTGCGCGGCGGTTCCGACACCGGGAATCTTCAGCACGCCGGTGCCGAGATAGGCGGGCTGCGGGCTCGGCCCCTCGATGGTCACCGTGCCCACCACCCGCTCCCAGAGACCGAGCGCGCAGACCGCGTCCAGCGCGGAGGTGGTCAGCACGACGATGCGCTGCGGGTCGGCGGGCACCACCGAGACGCCCGCGGCATGCGTGACGCTGCGAGTGGTCCCGCTCGCCGGGTCGGGCGCACTCGGCAGCGCGCACGCCCGGGTGGTGTCGCGCTCCAGCCCGACCACCCCGGCGCCCGCGATATTCGTGGTGGTGCGCACGATCGAGACGTCGTCGTCACTCTTCCCGCCACACCCCGCCGCGAGAACGGTCGCGCACAACGCGGCGACGGCGACCACCCGGCGGCCCGCCGAAGCGGCGTGTGCGGAAGAGGCTGTGCGGTTTCGGATGCGAACGAAGGCGCTCAGCGGCATGCCGGTGAGGGTACAGCGTTTGTTTTGCAGCGCCTGCGGCGCTGCGTGTTCGCGGCCCCCTTGGCGAGTTCAGGCTTTCTCGCCGCCGATGCTGAATCGGGCGCCTGTGGCGTCCACGACCGAGGCCATTCGGCCGTAGGGCGTGTCCTCGGCGGGTGACAGCACCGAGCCGCCCAGTGCGACGACCCGTTCGACGGTCTCGTCCACGTTGTCGGCACCGAAGTAGACGGTCCAGCCCGCGGGTGCGCCTTCGGGCAGGAAGGCCGAGGCGTCCATGACGCCGCCGAGCATCGGGCTCTGCGCGTGGATCGTGGTGTAGCGGAACTCCGGGACGTCGGAGATGGTGAAGACGTCCGACCAGCCGAAGACCTCCCGGTAGAAGGCCAGCGAGGCGTCGTAGGCGCGGGTGTGCAGCTCGAACCAGGACGGCGCGCCCGCGTGCTCGCGCCACTGCCCGCCGGACACCAGGCCCATCGTCTCGAACCCGGGGAACGTCCCGGCCTGCCAGATGCCGACCCCCGCACCGCCGACGTCGCCGAGCACGGCCATCGTGCCCAGCTCGCCGACCCGCATCACGGGCACGATCAGCGACGCTCCCGCGGCGACAGCCGCGTCCGCGGTCGCTTGCGCGTCGGGGCTGGCCAGATACACCGTCCACTGCTCGGGGCTGTCGGTGTCGCCCGGCATCCTGCCCATCGCGCCCGCTACCGCGCGGCCGTCCTTGCGGAAGGTGATGTAACCGCCGAACTCCCGTCTGTCACCGGTAGAGACGACCGCCACCCGGAGTTCTCATCGGTACGCGAGCGCACCGGGGAAATACGACAGAGAGTAGGACCCGTTCGGCTTGCCGGATAGGCACCGTTTACCATTCGATGAGCGCAAGCGAACTGTCGTCTGTCCCGCATCGGGGTGGATGCGATCAGCGGAGCCTGCGGAGCGACCTAAAGGCACCTTTCAGGAGGATCAGTGACTGCCGTAGAGCCCCAGCCAGTCCCTCAGTTGGAAGCGACTCGGCCTTATCCGGCTCGGACCGGGCCGAAGGGCTCGTTCATCTACAAGATGGTCACCACCACGGACCCCAAGGTCCTCGGTGTCATGTACCTGACCACGTCGATGGCCTTCTTCCTCATCGGTGGCCTGATGGCCCTGCTGATGCGCGGCGAGCTGGCGCGGCCCGGCCTGCAGTTCCTCTCGCCCGAGCAGTTCAACCAGCTGTTCACCATGCACGGCACGATCATGCTGCTGTTCTACGCGACCGCGATCGTGTTCGGCTTCGCCAACATCATCCTGCCGCTGCAGATCGGCGCGCCCGACGTCGCCTTCCCCCGACTGAACGCCTTCAGCTACTGGCTGTACGCGTTCGGCGCCAGCATGGCGACCGCGGGCTTCATCACCCCGGGCGGCGCCGCGGACTTCGGCTGGACGGCGTACGTGCCGCTGACCGACATCCTGCACTCGCCCGGCGTCGGCACCGACCTGTGGATCCTGGGTCTGGCGGTCTCCGGTCTGGGCACCATCCTCGGTGGCGTGAACATGCTGACCACCGTCGTCTGCCTGCGCGCGCCCGGCATGACCATGTTCCGGATGCCGATCTTCACCTGGAACATCGCCGTCACCAGCGTCCTCGTGTTGCTGGCCTTCCCGCTGCTGACCGCCGCGCTGTTCGGCCTGGCCTACGACCGGCACCTGGGCGGCCACATCTATGACCCCGCGACCGGCGGCATCCTGCTCTACCAGCACCTGTTCTGGTTCTTCGGCCACCCCGAGGTGTACATCATCGCGCTGCCGTTCTTCGGCATCGTCTCGGAGATCTTCCCGGTCTTCTCGCGCAAGCCGATCTTCGGTTACACCACGCTGGTCTACGCGACCCTGGGTATCGCGGCGCTGTCCATCGCGGTCTGGGCGCACCACATGTACGCCACCGGCGCGGTGCTGCTGCCGTACTTCTCGTTCATGACCTTCCTCATCGCGGTCCCGACCGGCGTGAAGTTCTTCAACTGGATCGGCACCATGTGGCGCGGTCAGCTGACCTTCGAATCGCCGATGCTGTTCTCCATCGGCTTCATCGTCACCTTCCTCTTCGGTGGCCTGTCCGGTGTCATCCTGGCCAGCCCGCCGCTGGACTTCCACGTCACCGACTCCTACTTCGTCGTGGCGCACTTCCACTACGTGCTGTTCGGCACCATCGTGTTCGCCACCTACGCGGGCATCTACTTCTGGTTCCCCAAGATGACCGGACGCATGCTCGACGAGCGCCTGGCCAAGTGGCACTTCTGGACCACCTTCATCGGCTTCCACACCACCTTCCTGGTGCAGCACTGGGTGGGCGCGGAGGGCATGCCGCGCCGCTACGCCGACTACCTGCCCAGCGACGGCTTCACCACGCTGAACACGATCTCCACGATCGGTGCCTTCGTGCTCGGCGCCTCGATGCTGCCGTTCCTGTGGAACGTCTTCAAGAGCTACCGCTATGGCGAGGTGGTCACCGTGGACGACCCGTGGGGCTACGGAAACTCGCTGGAGTGGGCCACCACTTGCCCGCCGCCGCGGCACAACTTCTACGAGCTGCCGCGCATCCGCTCCGAACGGCCCGCGTTCGAGCTGCACTACCCGCACATGATCGAGCGGATGCGCGCCGAGGCGCACGTCGGCTGGGGCTCGGGCAAGCACGCCGTCGAGGTCCACGAAACGGTCGGGGCGAAGTAGGCGGCTGCTTCGCCTGCGCTCGGCCCGGCGCGGGCTGTGGACGGACTTCGTCCGGCTGCGCCTTTTATGTCGCTGGCCGGGTTCGTCCGGCCACGCCGTAGGATTCAGCGCGACGGGTGTGCACCTGCTGGTGACCAGCGGGTGCACACTCATTTGTGCAGACCGACACGCACCGTGGCGTTTGCGACAACGATGTCCAGCACAGCGACGGCAAACACCGAACTTGGAGCTCATCAGTTGGCCGACACCACCGTCCTCGTCACCGTCACCGGGCCCGACCGCCCCGGTGTGACGTCCGTGCTGCTCGCGGCGATGTCGCGGCACCAGGTGAGCCTGCTGGACGTGGAGCAGGTCGTGATCCGGGGCAGGCTGACCCTTGGCGTCCTGGTCACCTGTCCGAACGACCCCGAGGCGTTGCAGGACGAACTCGAAGAGGCCATGAACACCGTCGGCATGCACGTCGACGTGGAAGTGGACGCGGCGATCGGCAGACAGCCGATGTCCACACACGCGGTGGTGATCCTCGGCAGCCCGGTCACGGCGCGCGCGTTCAGCGCGGTCTCGCGGCAACTGGCCGCTCTGGGCGCCAACATCGACACCATCCGCGGCATCGCCGACTACCCGGTGACCGGCATGGAGCTCATGGTCACCGCGATCGACTCCGGCCCCGATACGGATTCGCGGCTGCGCACCGCGCTCGCCGAGGTCGCGGTCACCGAGGAGGTCGACGTCGCGGTGGAGCGCGCCGGGCTGGCGCGCCGCGGCAAGCGCCTGATCGTGTTCGACGTCGACTCGACCCTGATCCAGGGCGAGGTCATCGAGATGCTCGCCGCCCACGCCGGTGTCGAGGACGAGGTCCGCAAGGTGACCGAGGCCGCCATGCGCGGGGAGATCGACTTCGCCGAATCGCTGCGGCAGCGGGTCGCGACGCTGGCCGGTCTCGACGAGTCGGTGATCGAGGCCGTGGCCGAGAAGATCGCGCTGACCCCCGGCGCGCGCACCACCATTCGCACGCTGCGCCGCATCGGCTTCCGCTGCGGCGTGGTTTCCGGCGGCTTCCGGCAGGTGATCGAACCGCTGGCGCACGAGTTGGAATTGGACTTCGTGCAGGCGAACACGCTGGAAGTGGTGGAAGGCAAGCTGACCGGCCGGGTCGTCGGTGAGATCGTGGACCGGGCGGCCAAGGCCACCGCACTGCGCAAGTTCGCGGCCGAGGCCGGGGTGCCGATGGAACAGACTGTCGCGGTCGGTGACGGCGCCAACGACATCGACATGCTCAACGCCGCCGGGCTCGGCATCGCGTTCAACGCCAAGCCCGCGCTGCGCGAGGTCGCCGACGCCGCGCTCTCGCATCCCTACCTGGACGCGGTGCTGTTCATTCTCGGGGTCACCCGCCACGAGGTGGAGGCCGCGGATGCCAGGGACGGCCTGCTGCGCCGCGTCCCACTGGGCTGAGCGTTCGCACCTGGTCCGCCGGGTAGCCGGGCGGTGAGCATGGCGCTCGGCTCGTCGTTCCCGCCCCGCCGACGGAAGGACCGCGCGGTTCCGGGACGCCGTGCTGGGTGTCGCGGGCCACTGGCTCGCCGACACGGCTTCGCCCATTCGGAACTCGCCCAAGTCGCGGCGCACCGGCTCGCCACCTATGTGCCCCGGATAGCCCACCGCTCGCCGATGTCTTTGAGCGCCGCTCGGTAGGCTCGCTGCGGTTGATCATTCGGCGATCGGAGGACGGGTGCGGAAGTCCCTGCTGGTGCTGCTTCTCGGGTTGGCGGTGGCGGGGTGCGGCGGCAACGACGTGTCCGGCGAGACCACTTCCGAGTCCGCGAATCCCGTTGTGCGCGCTGGCGCTGCCGACAACGGGCAGGAGCGGCGGTTGCGCGTCGGACAGCGGCTCATGGTCGCCCTGCCGTCCAACCCGTCGACCGGATATTCCTGGAGCATCGCGGAAGTGGACGCGGCCGTGGCGAAGCAGGACGGCGAGGCGGATTTCGAACCCGATCCGGCCGTGCCCGTCGCGCCGGGCGCGGGCGGCACCTCGGTGTGGAGCTTCGTGGGCGCGGCTGCCGGTGTGACGGCGCTGCGGATGGAGTACACACGGCCGTGGGAACACGGCTTGACACCAGCCGAAACGTTTTCGCTGACGATCAAGGTGGAGTGATGACGGGCATCCCGGAATGCGGCGCCGAGGTCCGCGGTGGCGAGACCGGCACGGCGGCAACCGCATCGGACATCGCGGGATTTCGCGTGCGGCATGCCGAGCTGGCGGGCGGGTACGGCGGCACCGGCGATCCGGACGACCCGGCCATGGTGCAGGCCATGCAGATGGTTCTGCACCTGCCCAAGACCGATCCGCCGCCGCGCAGCGCGCTGCTCGCCGCGGCGGCCGCGGCGGCAGTGGCACTGTGCTTGGACGAGCGGGTCGGTCCGGGCGGCGAGTGGGAAGCGCGATATCTGGCCTGGAAGCGCTCGCGCATTCGCAAGCTGGCCCGGCGCGCCCGCGGCGCCCAGTGGCGCGCGACCTGCGCGGTGGACGGCGTCACCGTCGAGATCGACGGCGCGCAAGCGCGCGCACTGGTCCCCGGCCCGGTGGGGGAGGTCGATCCGGTGATCAAACGCCTGCAGATCGGCGGAACCGATCTCGACCACGACGACCCCGGCCCGCCCGCCCCGGAGCTGCCGGTGCTGTGGGTGAACGCCGCACTCGGGATGACCCTGGGCAAAGCGGCGGCGCAGGTGGGGCACGCGAGCATGCTGCTGGCCGGTGCGCTGCCGGTCGAGCACGCGTTGCGCTGGGCGGAAATCGGCTTCCACTGCGCGGTGCGCGAAGCCGATCCCCAGCGCTGGGCGACCCTGTCCGCCCAGGTGGTCGAGGGCACCGCGGTCGCCGTGCGGGACGCGGGATTCACCGAAGTGGCACCGGGTTCTATGACGGTGATTGCGGTGCCCCGCCCACTCCTGGTGAGCGGGGGGGACGCCCTCGCCGCGGCGACGCGGTTTCGGGCGGGTGGCTCCGGGCGGCGCGGTGGGAGTGCCTGATGTGGTGTTCACGGAGGTTTGCGCCGGGTTCGATGACGGTAAGCGCGGTGCCCCCGGTCCTGGTGACCGCGCCGCGGCGGCACCTGGGTCCTCGGCGCGGTCTCGGACTTCCGGCGCGGCGGCGACAGCTGGGGAGGTGTCGATCAGACCAACTGGACCGTTTTCCCTCCCCGCGTTGGCGAGTGCCCCCGCTGGTGGGCCAAGATGGAGCGCGTGCCGCAACCGGATCCCGATCTGCTCATCGATTTCACCGACGTGACCGTCCGCCGTTCGGGGCATACCCTCGTCGGCCCGGTCACCTGGCAGGTCGAGCTCGACGAACGCTGGGTGGTCCTCGGCCCCAACGGCGCGGGCAAGACCTCGCTGCTGCGGATGGCCGCGGCCGAGGTACACCCCACCGCGGGCATCGCCCATCTACTCGGGGAACGGATCGGCAAGGTCGACGTCAGCGAGCTGCGTCCGCGTATCGGCCTGTCGTCGGCCGCGGTGGCCAGCCGGGTCCCGGTCGACGAGAAGGTCAGCGACCTGGTCGTGTCCGCCGGATACGCGGTGCTCGGCCGCTGGCGGGAGCGCTACGACGACATGGACACCGACCGCGCCATCGACATGCTGGAAAGCCTGGGCGCCGAACATCTCTCCGACCGCACCTACGGGACGCTGTCGGAGGGCGAGCGCAAGCGAGTGCTCATCGCTCGCGCGCTGATGACCGATCCCGAGCTGCTGCTGCTCGACGAGCCCGCCGCGGGCCTGGACCTGGGCGGCCGGGAGGAACTGGTGGAACGGCTCGGCGATCTCGCCGCCGACCCGGACGCGCCCGCGATCGTGCTGGTCACCCACCACGTGGAGGAGATCCCGCCCGGCTTCACCCACGGCCTGCTGCTCAACGAGGGCGAGGTGGTCGCGCAGGGCCTGCTGTCGGATGTGCTCACCGCGGAGAACCTCAGCGACGCCTTCCGGCAATCGATCGCGCTGGACCGGGTGGACGGCCGCTACTTCGCGCGGCGCGCTCGCCGCGCGGGCAAGCACCGCACCCGCTGACGCGGACGTCGTGACGGCGCTCACCAAGCGCGCGTTAGGGTGCAGGGGTGAGTGAGACAGCAGCGCAGGCCGACTCGCAGCAGCCCCCGTCACCCAAGGACGCGTCGACGGTGATGCTGGTGCGTGACGGCGCCGATGGACCTGAGATCTTCCTGCAGCGCCGGGTCGGCGCCATGGCGTTCGCCGCGGGCATGACCGTGTTCCCCGGCGGCGGTGTCGACCCATCCGACGGCACCGCGGACATCGCCTGGGCCGGTCCCGAGCCCGCCTGGTGGGCCGAGCGATTCGCGACCACCAAGGCCAGGGCGAAGGCGCTGGTCTGCGCGGCCGTGCGGGAGACGTTCGAGGAATGCGGCGTGCTGCTGGCCGGCCCCGCCGCCGACAGCGTGGTCTGCGACACGACCGGATACCGGGACGCCCGCGGCAGGCTGGAGCGCAGAGAGCTGTCGCTGGCGACGTTCCTCGCCGAAGAGAAGCTGGTGCTGCGCGCGGATCTGCTGCGGCCGTGGGCGAATTGGATCACCCCGGTGATCGAGCCGCGCCGCTACGACACCCGGTTCTTCGTCGCGGTGCTGCCGGAAGGCCAGCTGGCCGACGGCGCCACGTCCGAGGCGGCGGAGGTGCAGTGGAGCACTCCGGCCGAGGCGCTGGCCCGCTGGCGGTCGGGCACCGACGTGCTGTTGCCGCCGACCTGGTCGCAACTGGTCGCGCTCGGCGAATTCGGTTCCACCGCCGAGATCCTGGCCGCGCGTCGCGCGATCGACCCGATCCTGCCGGTGCTGGCCGACGTGGACGGCAAGCACATGCTGTCCTTCCCGGACAACGAGCGCTACTTCGCCGATCTCCCGGACGCCGGACGCCTCAAGGGCTCCGTGCGGCCGTGAGGATTCCCGGGGCTACCCGGTAGCGTGGCCTCCCATGGCCGAATTCGTGACCCTGGATCTGCCCGAGAGCGCCGCCGAGCGGCGCGTGGCCGTACTCCGGATCGCTCGCCCGCCGATGAACCTGTTGAACGTGCAACTGGCGCGGGAGCTGGCCGAGGCGGCGGACGCCGTGGCCGCGGATCCGGGCGTGGCCGCGGTGGTCGTGTATGGCGACGAGCGGGTGTTCTCGGCGGGCGACGACGTGGCCGAGCTGTCCGGGCTCGGGGTGGATCAGGCCGGTGCCATGGCGGCCGATATGCAGCGCGCCCTCGGCTGCCTGGCCAGAATCCCGCAGCCCACCGTGGCGGCGATCAGTGGTTACTGCCTCGGCGGCGGGCTGGAACTGGCACTCGGCGCCGACCGCCGCGTCATCGGTGACAACGTCAAGCTGGGTCTGCCGCAGATCAAGGCGGGCTTGATCCCGCTCGCGGGCATCCGGCGGCTGTCCCTGCTGATCGGACCGGGTCCGGCCAAGGACCTGGTCTACACCGGTCGTTTCGTCGAGCCGGACGAGGCGAAGGCGCTCGGCCTGGTCGACGAGGTGGTCGCGCCGGACGATGTCTACACCGCCGCGATGCGCTGGGCGCGGCAGTTCGAGGACGGCCCCGCCCGCGCGCTGGCCGCCGCGAAAGCGGTCTTCGAAGCCGGTCCGCACGGCCTCGATCGGGCACGCACCGAATGGTCCGCGCTGTTCACGACGGAAGATCGCCTGATCGGAACAGGTTCTTATCTGGCCAACGGTCCAGGGTCAGCCGAATTCGTGGGCCGATAGCAGGCGTCAACTGGGGATTTGGGTAGGCTTGCCGACCATGACGGTACGTCCCGACGACCCCGCGCCGAACCCGCACGCCACCGAGGCGGAGGTCGAAGCAGCGCTCGAGGATACGAAGCTGGCCCAGGTGCTCTACCACGATTGGGAAGCCGAGACCTATGACGACAAATGGTCCATCTCGTATGACGAGCGCTGTATCGAATACGCCCGCGGGCGCTTCGACGCCGCGGTCGGTCCCGCCCCGCTGCCCTACGACAAGGCGCTGGAACTGGGCTGCGGCACCGGCTTTTTCCTGCTGAACCTGATGCAGGCGGGCGTGGCGAAGTCCGGTTCGGTCACCGACCTGTCGCCGGGCATGGTGAAGGTCGCCCTGCGCAACGCGGAGAACCTCGGACTGGACGTGGACGGCCGGGTCGCCGACGCGGAGACCATCCCCTACGAGGACGACACCTTCGATCTGGTGGTGGGCCATGCGGTGCTGCATCACATCCCCGACGTCGAGCTGGCGCTGAAGGAGTGCCTGCGCGTGCTCAAGCCGGGCGGCCGCTTCGTGTTCGCCGGCGAGCCGACGACGGTGGGCAACTTCTACGCCCGCTGGTTGGGCCGGATCACCTGGAAGGCCACCACCACGGTCACCAAGCTGCCCCTACTGAGCGACTGGCGGCGTCCGCAGGAGGATCTGGACGAGTCCTCGCGCGCCGCGGCCCTGGAGGCGGTGGTCGACCTGCACACCTTCGATCCGAGCCGGCTGGAGGCGATGGCGCGCTCGGCGGGCGCCGTCGACGTGTCCGCCAAGACCGAGGAATTCGCCGCCGCGCTGTGGGGCTGGCCGGTGCGCACCTTCGAGGCGGCCGTGCCCGCCGAAAAGCTCACCTGGCGCTACCGGATGGCGATGTACCGCGCGTGGCTGGGGCTGAGCTGGGTGGACGAGAACGTCATGCGCCGCGTGGTTCCGCGCCAGTTCTTCTACAACGCCATGATCACCGGCGTGAAGCCGAGCGCCGCCGGAAAGTAATGGTTCGCGATCCCTCTCGCGATCGCATCGTCCATCTCGGTGGCACGGCCGGTGCTGCCGCGGTGGGCGGGTGCGGGCCCAGGTCGCCGTTTCGGAATCCGGAGACGGAACGCTGCGGAAACGGTGACCGGGCGAAGGCTTGCGGGATCGCTACCGGCACGATCGCGATTGCCGGAATCGGGCGAGCCGACTCGGTCCGCGAGCCTGTAGGAGATCGGTAGTGGGCTATCACTTCTCCCGCGATGACGTCGGTTACCTGGGTAGTCCGGCCGGTCGGACCGCGCTGGCCGAGGTGGATCGACTGGCGCTGACCCCGGCATCCCTGCTGAAGGATCTCGAGCAGGTGCGCCGCGCCCACGGTGACCAGGCCGCGGCTCTGGTCGAGACGGTCCGGCTGCGCCGCCGCGCCGCGGCCAAACTCACCGCCGCGGGGGAGTGGCTGTTCACCGACGACGCCCTGCAGCAGGCAACCCCCACCGCCGTCGCCCGGCATCGGGCCGCGCGACTGGCCGGTCGGGCGGTGCACGACGTAACCTGCTCCATCGGCGCCGAACTCGTCGAGCTGGCCCGGGTGTGCCCGGCTGTGGTGGGCAGCGATCTGGACGACGTGCGGCTCGCCATCGCCGCGCACAATCTGGGACAGTGCTGGTTTCCGGTAGGGGAATCGGGTGCGTCGCCAGCGCGGAATGTGGTGCTGGCCAAGGCGGACGCGCTGCGCCCGAGCACCAGCGACACCGTGGCCATCGCCGATCCAGCGCGCCGTGCCGACGGTCGGCGTACCCACGATCCTGCGAAGTTGCAGCCGCCGCTGCCGGACCTGCTGACGGCCTACGCGGACCGCGATCTCGCCGTGAAATGCGCTCCGGGATTGGATTTCGACCGCCTGGGCTGGTCGGGCGAGATCGAGGTCGTTTCCCTGGACGGCGCGGTGCGGGAGGCCTGCCTGTGGTCTCCAGGGCTGACCGAACCCGGCATCACTCGTCGTGCCACGGTGCTCTCGTCCACCGGCGCCGCCCGGACCATCACCGATGCCGAACCCGACGATATCGATGAGCGCACGCCCGGGGAATGGATCATCGACCCCGACGGCGCCATTGTGCGCGCCGGTCTCGTCCGTCATTACGCCGCGAAACACGGCCTGTGGCAACTGGATCCGCGCATCGCCTACCTCACCGGCGACACCGTCCCCGAGGGCGTGCGCGGCTTCCGCATCCTCGACCGCATGGACTTCCGGGAGAAGTCCCTGCGCGCCGAACTCCATCGCCGCGACTGCGGCCCTCTCGAAATCCTCACGCGCGGCGTCGACATCGACCCCGATGCCTTGCGTGCGCGCATGAAACTCCGCGGCACCCTGCCTCACACTCTCGTCATCACCCGCATAGGCCGCACCGCCACCGCCTTTCTCTGTGCCACCCCCTGACCCACCGGACCGGAAGGTGGTAAGTCGCCCGTAAGCTGACCTGCCCTAGCGCCGCGGCTGCACTGCTGCGCCAGCGGGTGGCTATTCCGGCTTGAAGGCGAAGATTTCGCCGATGCGGGTGGCGACCACGACCTCACCCTTGGCGCCGACCGACGTGCCCGTGGTGGGGCCCTGTGCGCCGGGGAGGACATCGGAATCAATGGTGGCGCCGGTCTGGGTGTCGAACGTGACGAGGCGCAGGCCCTCGCCGATCGCCGCGGTGGTGTAGCCGGTATCGCCCGCCGTCTGCACCGCGGTTCCGTGCGACGCGAGATCCTTACGCTCCCAGACGGTTTCGACGGCATCGCCCTTGTCGCGCAGCGCGAGCAGGTAGCCGTCGTCGCCGGACGGGATGATCAAACCGTCGCTGGAGACCGAGATA
Organism: Nocardia sp. NPDC051787; assembly: GCF_040681325.1. NCBI lineage: Bacteria > Bacillati > Actinomycetota > Actinomycetes > Mycobacteriales > Nocardiaceae > Nocardia > Nocardia sp. NPDC051787. The sequence continues at coordinate 94,749 of NZ_JBFAYO010000023.1, read as the reverse complement.
CCGCCGCGCGGCGTCCAGTCCAGCCGCTGGACCCACTTGGTCCGCCCGTCGGCGGTGTCCAGCGCGATCAGGCGGTCGCTGTTGTCGCCGACGTAGAGGGTGGAGCCGTCCGCGGACAGGGCCGGGCTGGTCGCGCTACCGCGTTCCAGCAGGTCGGCGCTCCATTCCCGCTTGATCTCGCCATCGCCGTAGCGCAGCGCGACCAGTGCCGCGACGGGCTTGCCCGGCTGCCACAACGTCACGTAGAAGCGGCCGCTCGAGGCGTCGATGGGGGAGATGTTCGCGACCGGGCACTGCGGTCCCCCGGTCGCGCAGTCGTCCAGCCCCTGGCCGGCGGCGGGCCAGGTGAGACCGGCGTTCGCCAGGAAATCCGGCTGGCCGAGCAGCTGCACCGTCGGCACGAGGCGCTCGCCGGTCTGCCGCGACAACACGTCGACCTGACCGGACTGGGTGACCGTCACCAGCTTTCCGTCACCGGTGAACTGCACCGAGACCGGCGTCCCGGCGACCGGCGTGCTCCACCGGGGCTGCCCCAGGTAGTTGAACGCGTTCACCTTGCTGTCGTCGCCGACGTAGACGTTGGTCATGCCGTCGACGGCCGAGGGCGCGGAGATCGCGCTCGGGCCGAGCGCGTTGCAGAACCGCTTGCGCCCGGTGGCCATCTGGAAGGAGAAGATCGAGCAGTTCGGCAGGCGCGTGGTGACGAATATCTGGCCGTCGGGACCGAGCGTGGCCGGCTGAGCGATCGGTCCGCCGATGGGGCGCGACCAGCTCAGCGCCAGTTTCCGCGAGCCGGTGACCGGACTGGTGCCGCTGTTGCGGCCGTCGTGGTAGGCGGCGGTCCAGCCTTTGCCCGAACCGACGGTGATGTCGTCGACATCGGTTCCGCAGCCGGTCAAGGCCAGCGCGGCGACCGCGGCCAGCACGGCCGCGGCACGTTTCCGGGACGGTCGCCACATGGAAGTAGCCAGTACCCCGCCGCTTCGCACCTGCCGCACTCCTGTCATCGTTGGCTCGCACGAGACCGTTGAGATCCTCGAACCGCGCCCTGCGGAACGGTCTTCGCACCGGCGGGTTCGCAGTCGCCGTCGTCGACGCACGAGTCACTGTACGGGAGGCCCGTGCGAGGGTGAACGAGTCCCGCCGTTGTCGTCGCGGGTGCTCGTCTCGGTGCTCGCCGGGAGCGATAGGCTCTATCCGTCGCCGCCGAGGTGGGCGACAGCCGGAAGGACCACGACAGGAGAACCGTTCGTGACGAGCATGTGGGGCGCACCGTTGCGCTCGCGCTGGCGGGGTTCGCGCCGCCGGGATCCGCGGCAGGCGCGATTTCTGACGCTGGCGTCGCTGCGCTGGGTGCTCGCGAACCGGGCGTACACGCCCTGGTATCTGGTGCGCTACTACCGACTGTTCAAGTTCCGCCTGGCCAACCCGCATATCGTGCTGCGCGGCATGGTGTTCCTCGGCCGCCGGGTGGAGATCCACGCGACGCCGGAGCTGGCCCGGATGGAGATCGGGCGCTGGGTGCACATCGGCGACGGCAACGCGATCCGCTGTCACGAGGGTTCGCTGCGCATCGGCGACAAGGTGGTGTTCGGCAAGGACAACGTCGTCAACACCTACCTCGACATCGAGATCGGCGAATCGACCCTGGTCGCCGACTGGTGCTATATCTGCGACTTCGACCACAGGATGGACGACATCAACGTGCCGATCAAGGATCAGGGCATCGTGAAGAGCCCGGTCCGCATCGGACCCGACACCTGGATCGCCGCCAAGGTGACCGTGCTGCGCGAGACCCGCGTCGGCCGCGGCTGCGTGCTCGGCGCGCACGCCGTGGTCAAGGGCGAGATCCCGGACTACAGCATCGCTGTCGGCGCACCGGCCAAGGTGGTCAAGAACCGCAAGGCCGCCTGGGAGGCGGGCGCCGAAGAACGCGCCAAATACTTTGCGGCGCTGGAGGACATCGCCCGCAAGAAGAACGGCGCCACCCAGACCGCGTAATCGCGCCCACCGAGTTCGGTCGGCTGTCGGCGTCGGCGAGTAGGTTCGGCGGTATGAACGCCTACGCCGCACTGTTGCGCGGGATCATGCCGAGCAATCCGAACATGAGCAACGAGAAATTGCGGGCGGTGTTCGAATCACTCGGATTCGATCGCGTGGGATCGGTGCTGGCCAGCGGCAACATCGTGTTCCACAGCGCCGACACCGACGTGCCCGCGCTGGAGGAGCGCATCCAGCAGGCGCTGATCACCGAGCTCGGGATCGGTGGCGGCACGATCATCCGCAGCCACGAGGAATTGCGCGCGTTAGTGGACAGCGACCCTTTCGAGGGAGCGACCCACGGCCGCGGGACCTATCTGATCGCGACGTTCCTCAAGGACGCGGCCGCCGCCACGGTTACGCTGCCCGAACAACCCGATCCGCTCACCCGGATCGTCGGCTACGACAAGGCCGCGCGTGCTTTCCTCGCGGTGATCGACAACAGCGATCCGGGCAAGACGCCGAACTTCATGGCCTGGCTGGACAAGACGTACGGCAAGGACATCACCACCCGCACCTGGCTCACCATCGAGCGCATCGTCAAGAAGCTCGAAAAGTGACCCCACCTACGCCGGATCGCGTTCCGGCAGCGGGCGATCGACGATGGTCGGGCGGCCCAGCGGATTGCGCACCCGACGCTTGGCCGAGTGGTACACCTGGGCGGTCTCCGCGGCCACCACGTCCCACGCGAAATCGGCCGTGAGCCGTTCCCGGGCGGCGTAGGCCCGCTGTTGCGCGGCGGCCGGGTCGTCGAGGGTGGCACGGACCGCCTCGACCAAGCCCTCGACGTCCGCGGGAGCGAAGGAGGCACCGGTGACGCCGTCGATCACGGCCTCGCCCAGCCCACCCGCCGTCGACGTGACCAACGGGGTGCCCGCCGCGGCCGCCTCCAAAGCGACGATGCCGAAGGGCTCATACCGGCTCGGCAGCACGATCGCGTCCGCCCCGTGCAGCCAGCCGAGCAGTTCCTCGTGGTCGAGTTGTCCGGCGAAGTTCACCGCGCGGGCGACCCGGTGTACTCGGGCGCGTTCGCGCAGCCACTCGAACTGGGTGCCGACACCGGCGATGGTGAGTGTGGTGCCGGGATGGGCGCGGCGGATGCGCGGCAGCGCCGCGATCGCGTCTTGCACGCCCTTCTCGTACTCCAGCCTGCCCACGTACAGCAGCCGTGGCGGACCGCTGCGCGGCGAGCGCGGACGGAAGGTCCAGGCGCCCACGTCGATTCCGTTGCGGATCACCGTCATCGGGATCCGTTCCGGACCGTAGAGCCGCTCGACTTCGTCCTGCATGGACGTCGAGCAGGTGATCAGTGCGTCGGATTCGTTGGCCAGCCACCATTCGACCGAATGCACCTGCTTGTTGACCTTGCCCGCGACCCAGCCGCTGTGCCGCCCGGCCTCGGTGGCGTGCATGGTCGACACCAGCGGCACGTCGTAGTACTCGGCCAGCGCGATGCCGGGGTGGGCGACCAGCCAGTCGTGCGCGTGCACCACGTCGGGCGTCCAGCCGTCGCCGATGCCCGGCTTGCCGAGGGCGACGCCCGCGCGCACCATCGCGTGGCCCATGGCCAGCGTCCAGGCGAGCATGTCCTGGCCGAAGTCGAACACCGGCGGGTCTTCGGCGACGGCGACCACCAGCACGCCTTCGGCGATGAACGAGTGCGTGGGATGGGTCGAGGAGTCGGTGCCGGAGGGCCGCCGGGACAGGACGACCACCTCGTGGCCCGCGCGGGCCAGTTCGACAGCGAGGTGATGCACGTGTCTGCCGAGCCCGCCGACCACGACCGGCGGGTACTCCCACGACACCATCAAAATCTTCATGCACGTCCTTCTGCGGCGAGGCCCGGTTCCGCTGGGTCGGGGCTCTGGTCCGCGGTGGCGTGGCCCGTTCCCGGCGTGGTGGCGGATGCTGGCCCGGTGGTGCCGGGTACGGACCCCGCGGAGGTCAGTCGTCGCGCGTCCACGGCGGGGAAGAGTCCGTCAGCCGCCCCCCATCCTGCCGCCAACTGCCGTGCTTTGGCGACTTGGCCCGCCCCGACGGCCGCGGCGATTTCCCGCACCGCGTGCGCGTGCCGGTGCGCGCGGTCGCGCGCGTAGCCCGCCGCGGAATCCTTGCTGACCATGAACGCCCAGTCGCTCGACACGGTCAGGATCGCCTCGCGCAGTAGTTGATCGGCAACCTGATCACGCAAGCCCGGCGCGCCGCCCTGGGCCGCGCGCATCTTGTCGATGGTGTCCAGCGTGAGCCGCACGATGTCGTCGTCGAGTTCGACCAGGTCGCGCACCTGCTCGCCCGCCCACACCCGCCAGTCCTTGCCCGAACCCCAGGACGAGTCGGCCAGCGGCACCGGTTCGCCCAGGTAGCCGCGGTCGCGCGCGTCGGCAAGCGTGCCAACGGTGACGCCCGCCTCCGGCAGCGCGCGCAGCACCTGGGCCAGCCATTGCGGGCCCTCGTGCCACCAGTGGCCGAACAGTTCGGTGTCGAACGCGGCGACGACCAGCGCGGGCCGCCCGATCCGCGCGGACTCGGCGATCAACCGCTCGCGCACGGTTTGAACGAAATCGTCCACGTCGCGTGCGACCGCCGCGGCGGCCAGCTGCGGGTCGTAGGGCGCCTTGTCCGGCCCGGCGACGGTTTTGCCGGTGACCCGGGCGGGTTTGAGACCCGTCGCGTGGTCATAGTGATGAAAGTCACGATAGGCGCCGTGGCCCGGATAGCCCGATTTCGGCGACCACACCCGGTAACTCACCTGCAGATCGCGGCCGAAGGCGATCACGTCGGAATCGTGCACCGGCCGACCGACCGTCGTGTCGCCGCGCAGCGCCGGTCCGTCGACCATGAAATGCGTCACACCGGCGGCGGCGTAGCCGATCTCCATGCCGGGGGTGTAGCCGCACTCCGGTGCCCAGATCCCGGTGGGCGTATGGCCCCAGCGCCGCCGCGCGTCGGCGAGGCCCTCGGTGAGCTGGAACTGCCGCAGCCGCGGATCCAGGAGCGGCTGGAACGGGTGCGCCAGCGGCCCGCCGAGCAGCTCGATGGTCTCGGCGTCGACCAGTTCGCGCCAGACCGGCGCCGCGCCGTGCCGCCAGCGCTGCTCGAATTCGGCCAGCGCCGCGGCGGCCAGACGGTGTTCGTGCCTGCCGAGCGCGACGTTGCCCGCCATGGCGGCCTCATCCGCGCGCAGCTGCCAGTTGCCCAGCCAGTGATGCATGCCCGCCAGGCAGTGCGGGTCGTCCAGCTGGGCCGCGAGCACCGGCGTGATGCCCAGGCTCATCAGGTGCGAACGGCCTTCGGCGGCAAGGGTTCTCAGGACCTCGACGACCGGCAGATAGGAGGCGGCCCAGGACTGGTAGAGCCATTCCTCGCCGACCGGCCAGCGACCGTGGTTGGCCAGCCAGGGAAGGTGGGAGTGCAGGACCAAGGTGAACTGGCCCGGCACCGGACTTGCGGAGTGCCCGCCGGGCACGGCACTGCGTTCGGTCAAGGCTTCACCGCGATGGCGACCAGATCCAGGCTCGCGTCGATGTCCTCGGCGACCAGCGCGAAGTCGTCGACCGTGACGCTCGCGACGTCCGCGGTCAGGTCGTCGGGCCACGGCTCGCCGGCCAGCGCCCGTTCGATCTGCGCGTCGATGAACGACCCGCCGTGCTTGGCGTCCAGCGCCTGGAGGCCGGGCCCGTGGTGCACGCCGATCATCCGTGCCACCTCGAAACCCGCGTCGACCAACAGCTCGGTCAGCTCGGCGGCGTTCAGTTCCCGGGTGTGGAACGGGTTGAGCGGGGTGTCGCGGCCGGCGGAGAAGGTGATCCGGTTGGGTGTGCTGATCAGCAGCTCACCGCCGGGACGCAACACGCGCAGGCACTCCCGCAGGAACTGGGACTGGTCCCAAAGATGCTCGATCACTTGGAAGTTCACCACGACGTCGACCGTGGCGTCCTCCAGCGGCAGCGCGGCGAGGTTGCCCTGGATCATCTCCACGCGCGGGTAGCGTGCGCGCACGTGCTCGACGGCGGTGGTGTCGTAGTCCACTCCGATAACTTTGGTGGCCACGTCGGCGATCATGTCGGCGCCGTAGCCTTCCCCCGAACCGGCCTCGAGCACGGTCTTTCCGGCGCAGCGGTCGAGCAGGCGAGCGTAGGCGATCTCGTGCCTGCGGAACCAGTAGTTCTCCTCGGCGATGCCAGGAACGGTGCGCTCGCCGGTCAGCGGCAGCGGTTCGACGGCGCCGACGCTCGTCTCGGGGTCCGCGGCAGCGCCCGTGGGGTCGCCCACTGCGGCAGGGATCACAGCCTCGCTCATCACTCCGACGTTACTGGCACGGTATCGGCGCGGGACACCCGCACCCGGTCGGATTCCTCGCGCGGGTTTCGCCGTTATGGGGACCTCTGATCCGGCGCACTTTATCCCCCGGGGCTGGGCAGTGAGAGAGAAGGCACTAAGTTACCCACGGGTAACTTAACGTAAGGTAATGTCACGGCCTGAGCCACTCACTACGGACGTACGGCCCAGCTCGTGCGACCACCACATACGTGTAACCAGAACAGGAGGTCGACGAAGACCGATGCCGAACATCGTCGTACTCATCAAGCAGGTTCCCGACACCTGGTCCGAGCGCAAGCTGACCGACGGTGACTTCACCCTCGATCGCGAGGCCGCCGACGCCGTTCTCGACGAGATCAACGAGCGCGCCGTCGAAGAGGCGCTGCTGATCAAGGAGGCCCAGGGTGGCGAGGTCACCGTGCTGGCCGCCGGTCCGGACCGCGCCACCGAGGCCATCCGCAAGGCGCTGTCCATGGGCGCCGACAAGGCAATCCACATCAACGACCCGGCCATCCACGGCTCCGACGCCGTGCAGACCGCGTGGGTGCTGGCGAGTGCGCTCGGTCAGGTCGAGGGTGTCGAGCTGGTCATCGCGGGCAACGAGGCGACCGACGGCCGCGCCGGCGCCGTCCCGGCGATCATCGCCGAGTACCTGGGCCTGCCGCAGCTGACGCACCTGCGCAAGCTGACCGTCGACGGTGACAAGATCACCGGCGAGCGCGAGACCGACGAAGGCGTGTTCAAGCTGGAGGCGACGCTTCCGGCCATCGTGAGCGTCACCGAGAAGATCAACGAGCCGCGCTTCCCGTCCTTCAAGGGCATCATGGCCGCGAAGAAGAAGGAAGTGCAGACCTTCACGCTCGCCGATCTGGGCGTCGACCCGTCGACCGTCGGTGTCGCGAACGCCGGCACCGCCGTTACCGCGGCCACCCCGAAGCCTCCGCGCACCGCGGGCGAGAAGATCGCGGACGAGGGCGACGGCGGCACCAAGATCGCCCAGTACCTGATCGGCCAGAAGATCATCTGATCTCGGCAGCGCTGCGGGACACCCGCACCCGGTCGGGCGGAACGAGCCGCTTCGCGATTGTCGCTCGTCCCGCCCTCCAGGACTGAGACTTCTTAGGAGAGAACACAAATGGCAGAAGTACTTGTGCTCGTCGAGCACGCCGACGGTGCGATCAAGAAGGTCAGCACCGAACTGCTCACCGCGGCGCGCACCCTGGGCGAGCCCGCGGCCGTCGTGCTCGGCACGGCGGGCACCGGTGAGAAGCTGGCCGGCGCGCTGGCCGCCGCCGGCGCGGAGAAGATCTACATCGCCGAGTCCGACGATGTGGAGAACTACCTGGTGACCCCGAAGGTGGACGTGCTGGCCGGCCTGACCGAGTCGGCCTCCCCGGCCGCGGTCATCGTCGCCGCCACCGCCGAGGGCAAGGAGGTGTCGGGTCGCCTGGCCGCCCGCATCGGCTCCGGCCTGCTGGTCGACGTCATCGAGGTGAAGGCGGACGGCAGCGCGGTGCACTCCATCTTCGGTGGCGCGTTCACCGTCGAGGCCAAGGCCACCGGCGACGTGCCGGTGATCTCGGTCCGCCCTGGCGCCGTCGAGGCGTCGGCGCAGGCCGGTGCGGGCGAGAAGGTCACCGTCGAGGTGCCCGCGCAGGAAGAGGGCGTGGTGAAGGTGACCTCGCGCGAGCCGGTCGTCGCCGGTGACCGTCCGGAGCTCACCGAGGCCGGCATCGTGGTCTCCGGTGGCCGCGGCGTCGGTTCCGCCGACAACTTCGCGGTGGTCGAGGCGCTGGCCGACTCGCTCGGCGCGGCCGTCGGCGCTTCCCGCGCCGCCGTCGACTCGGGCTACTACCCGGGCCAGTTCCAGGTCGGCCAGACCGGCAAGACCGTCTCGCCGCAGCTGTACATCGCCCTCGGCATCTCCGGCGCGATCCAGCACCGCGCGGGCATGCAGACCTCGAAGACCATCGTCGCGGTCAACAAGGACGAAGAGGCGCCGATCTTCGAGATCGCCGACTACGGCATCGTGGGCGACCTGTTCAACGTCGCGCCGCAGCTGACCGAAGCGGTCAAGTCGCACAAGGGCTGACGCACCGCGTCGAATGGAAGACGGTGGCTCTGACTGGAAAACAGTCGGGGCCATCGTTTTTCGTTGAGGTCGTCTGAAAACGGACGAAAACGGATCGAGATACCCATTGCCCGGAACCCGGTATAGGGGCCTTACTGAATTGAGCCAGGACCAAGCGAATCGGCCACCTGGTGTAGCGGAACCCTCTCACCGCGGTCAGGAGGCAGCACAATGCCTAGCAGTACTTCCCTGTCTGCGGTTCCAACTCTGGTCTCGGCGAGCCCAGGTTCGGGACCGATCATCGGTGGAACCACGGTCACGTTGATCGGGACGAATCTGACTGGAGCTACAGCGGTCCGATTCGGAGCCACTCCAGCGACCTCGTTCACGATCGACTCTGCAACGCAGATCACCGCTATCTCTCCTGCAGTAACGGGAGTCGTGCTGGTCACGGTCACCACGCCGCGGGGGGTCAGTAATGGAGTCTCGTTCAGCTATGTGGGCACGCCTCCGCCATCCGGGGTGAACTTCGGTCCGGGAACGTCGATCATGTCCGATGGCGGACCGCCCCGCGGAAGTTGGGGGACGGTCGCGGCTGTCGGATATGACGAACTCGGCAATCTGGTGGCTCTCACGGCCGGGCACCTGATGACTCGGGACACCGGAACTCAGGAGGTATTCCTGACGGGGAATCGCGAACTGGGTCCGATCGGGTACTACGCCACGTGGACCACGAATTGGCCCGGGTTTCCCTCGATGCATTATCCGGTTGATTCGTCCAAGGATTACGCGGTCATCAAGCTGGACGAAACGAAGATCAATCCGGTCAACACGACGCCGAACGGGACCGTGATCAGCAAGATCGGTGCGCGTCCTGTTCCGCTCTCGGACATCATCTGCAAGTACGGCCAGGTGTCCAGAACGACATGCGGTCTCGTGATCGAGTGCAAGGACAACGTCATCAGTTCGTGGGCTGCGATCATTCCGGGCGATAGCGGTGGCCCGGTGACCACGCCGAGCGGTTTGGTCGGGATCAGCTCCGCAATCAATCCGCTCAACCCGTGGGCGCCGTTCCAGTTCACCGGTATTCACGGAATTCTCGACGACATCGCAGCGCAGGGACCGAGCACGATCGGGATCGGATTCACTCCGCTTCGAGGCCGTCGTTTTTCGCTGGCAGGATGATCGGCGGAGAGGTCCACGGCCGCAACGACGTCGGCGGTCGGTCCGGCACGGGCATTGTGACCGTTCCCGAAATATCGGGACGGATGTTGTGCGGGTTGCTCCAACCGCGTTGCAGGGAACTCATACCTTTTCCGCCGCAGTCGATTTCGCGTCGAACCGACCAGTGCCGGACGTACACTCGGCCCCGTGAGCCTCCCCACGGAACCGATCGGTAGCCTGCCCCGACCGCACGACCTCCTGGCCGCCATGGCCGATGATTCCGGCGACGCCGCCGCGCTCGCCGAACTCCAGCAGCGCGCGGTCGCCGAGACCATCCGCCGCTTGGAGGAACTCGGCTCTCCCGTCGTCACCGACGGTGAGCAGACCAAGCCGAGCTTCGCCACCTATCCGATCGCAGGTCTGGACAATCTGGCTCCGGACGGCGCGATCATCCCGTTCGCCGACGGCCACCAGCGGCAGCTGCCCCGGCTGACCTCGGGGCCGTTCCGTTACGCCGCGCACGCGGTGGACTACTTGCGCGCCGCGAAGCAGCACGCTTCCGTGCCCGTGAAGCAGGCGATCATCGCGCCGTCGGCGCTGAGCCTGCTCTACCCGGCCGACGGCATCGCGGAGTATCCGCGCGAGCGGTTCCTCGCCGATCTGGCCGACGCGGCCGAAGCCGATATCCGCGGCTGCTTGGACGAAGGCGCACACCTGGTGCAGCTCGACTTCACCGAGGGGCGGCTCTCGCTGAAGCTGGATCCCAGCGGCGACGTGCTCGATCAGTTCATCGAGCTCAACAACCTTGTGCTGGGTCGTTTCTCGGACCAGGAGCGTGCCAGGATCGGCGTGCACACCTGCCCGGGCGGCGATCGGGACTCCACACACAGCTTGGACGTGGACTACACCGCGCTGCTGCCCAAGCTGCTGCAGTTGCGGGTCGGCGCGTTCTACCTCCAGTTCGCCAGTGAACCGGAGCCGGAGAAGGTGCTCGCCGCGGTCGCCGAGCACTTGCCCGCCCAGGCGCGGGTGTTCATCGGTGTCACCGATCCGATCGACCCGGTTGTCGAGACTCCCGAGCAGGTGCGCGACCGGGTCCTGCTGGCCGCTCGCTACCTGCCTGTCGAGCGCTTGGGTACCTGTGACGACTGCGGATTCTCGCCGTTCGCCGACGACACCTCCACCTCGCGCGACACCGCGTTCGCCAAGATCCGGGCGCGCGTCGAAGGAACGGCGCTGGCGGCAACGGAACTGGGCGTCTGACCCGCGGTTGTCTCAGCAGCGGTGCAGCGCGGACAGCAGGGTGGTCAGGATCGCTGAACGCTTGGCGTCGGCGCGCAGTACCGCCGAAACCGGAATGCGCAGCTTGTGTTCGGCCAGCGGCAGCACCACCAGTCCCTCGGTGGTGCTCTCGGCATAGAGCACCGTCCACGCGTCCGGCCGGTTGATCAACTCCATCGTCGCGGTGTGGTCCGGCGGGATCGGCGGCCCGAAGGTGGGACCGCTGGGCAGCTCGGCGAACGCGTTGCGAATCACGGTGTGCAGTAGGACCTGTTCCTGTTCCGGCGGCAGCAGCAGCGGATACGAGCTCAGATCCACCAGGGTCACTACGTCTTCGACGGCCAGTGGATGCGCGCTGGAGGTGGCGATCACCAGATCCTCGACCCAGAGCTGTTCCACCACCAGCCCCGGCTGATCGACGCTGCCGCGGATCAGCGCGAGATCGCAGTCCCCGTCCGTGACCGCGGCGATGCGCTGGCGAAACGGCTTGATCACGAACTCGATTTCGGCTTCCGGGTGCGCGGCGCGCGCGCCCGCGATGGCCGACAGCGAGCGGGTGGCGAAGGACATGTTCGCGGCCAACCGGATCCGCGGCCCCACCGTGCGCACCGCCGCGCGAATCGCCGACTCCAAGCTCAGCATTTGTTTCGCCAGGGGAAGTAGCCGAGCGGTGGCGTCGGTGGGCACGACCGAGCGCGTCGAGCGTTCGAACAGTTGCACGCCGAGATCGCGCTCGAGCCGGGAGATCTGGTGACTGATCGCCGACTGCGAGATGAAACAGCGCGCGGCGGCGCCGCTGAAGCTCAGCTCCTCGCACACCGCGACGAAGTAGGTGAGCTGCCGAAGTTCCACAGCGCCTCCAATTAATTACGGATCCAGATAAGAGTCATCTAAATTATGCGCCCTGACACCTGAAATATCTGCCCTCTGGATCACGGTTCGTAATGAGAGAAGGAGGCTGTCATGCAGTACGTGGATGCGGGAATCGAAACCGCGGGTGTCGTCATTGTCGGATCGGGGTTCGGCGGGCTCGCCGCCGCCAAGCAGCTGGCCAAGTCGGGGGTGGACTTCGTGCTGATCTCCAGCACGCCCGAGCACTTGTTCCAGCCGCTGTTGTACCAGGTAGCGACCGGTGTGCTCACATCGGACGAGATCGCACCGCCGATCGCGGGCGTCCTGCGCCGCCACCGCGAGGCCGATGTGCGCCTCGGCACGGTGGTCGCCATCGACCCCGACCAGGCCATCGTCACCTACGAGAACAACGAGGGCATGCGGCACCGGATCCGCTACGGCTCGTTGATCGCCGCGACCGGCGCGAGCCAGTCCTACTTCGGCCGGGACGATTTCGCCGAGAAGACCTTCTCGCTCAAGACCATCGACGACGCGCGGCGGCTGCGCCGGCAGATCGAACGCGTCTTCGCCGAAGCCGCGAAAGCCGATGAGCAGGCCAGGCGCAGGCTGCTGAGCTTCGTCGTGGTCGGGGCGGGCGCGACCGGCGTCGAAGTGGCCGGTCAGCTGAAGGAGCTGGCGAAACGGCACTACCGGCAGGAGATTTCGGTCACACTCGTCGAGGGTGCGGGCGAGGTGCTTCCACCGTTCGGCGGCGGTCTGTCGGAATACGCGAAGAAGTCGTTGACCTGCAGCGGCGTCGATGTGCTGCTCGGCACATTCGTCACCGATATCGAGCGCGGCAAGGTCACCGTCAAAGGCAAGGACGGGGTGGAGCACAGCATCGCGGCGGAGACCGTGGTGTGGTCGGCGGGTGTGCAGGCGGGCGGATTCGCGAAGATTCTGGCCGAGGCCACCGGCGTCGAGACCGACCGGGCGGGCCGCTTGCTGATCAATCCGGATCTCACCGTCGGCGGTTATGCCGACATCTACGCCATCGGCGATATGACCTCGCTCAACGGCTATCCCGGGCAGTCGCCGGTGGCCATGCAGGAGGGCAGGCACGCCGCCGACATCATCCGCCGCAAGAAGCAGCCCGGCGCCCCCTTCAAGTACTGGGACAAGGGCAGCATGGCGGTGATCAGCCGGTTCAGCGCGGTGGTGAAACTCAACGAGCACATCACCTTCCGCGGCGTGATCGCCTGGTTGATGTGGCTGGCCGTGCATCTGCTGTACCTGGTCGGCTTCCGCAACCGCTTCGCCGCGGTCGCCTCGTGGTTGGTCGCGTTCATCGGCACCGGACGCCCCGGCTTCGACGAGGAGGAGGTACCGGTGACGACGGTAGGCGCTCCGGAACGCTACGTTGCCTGAGCTGCGTTGATTTGCAGCGCCTGCGCGCTGCGTGTTCGCGGCCCCCTTGTGGCTCGCGTCCGAGTGACCGCCGCTTGCGACTTCGTGCGCGTCGGCCGCTCGGACGCGAGCCGGGCCGCGAACGGGGAATGTTCGGTCTCGGTTGGCTCGAAAACAGGGGCCGGGCCCGATGTTTGGCAGGGGGCGGAATCGCCGTCTTCCAGCCTGGCACACGCGCGACGAGTCGAGATGGCCGAAACGGCTAGTCGCAGATAAACCGCATGTCGGATGCGGTTGTGAAGCGGATGGACGAACGCGGTGGAACCGTTCGGTGAACGGTTGGTGTGACTGCCGTCTCGTTCACCGAACCGGCATCGACGCGACACTTCGAGGTTGCTGAGGCGCATTGTCGGGCTGGCTTCATCATGGATATGACTATTTCGTCCGTGTTGACCGCCCCGGCTGGACCGTCGGGCTCCGGGGAGGAACGGTCGCGCTACTCGCTGGTGGTCTCCTCCGACCTCGAGCACCGGGTCGCCGCGCAGCGGCTGCGTTACGGCGTGTTCGCCAACGAGCCGGGTTTCCAGATCCCGGACACCGGAACCGGACTCGACGCCGACCGTTTCGACGAGCACTGCGACCACATGTTGGTGCGGGACGACGCCAGTGGCGAGTTCGTCGGCTGCTACCGAATGCTGCCGCCGGACAAGGTCACCGCCGCGGGCGGGTACTACACGGCGACGGAATTCGATCTGGCCCAGTTGGATCCGGAGGGCATGCGGATCGTCGAAATGGGCCGCGCCTGCGTGGTGCCCGACCACCGTAACGGATCGGTGCTCACCCTCATGTGGGCGGGCATCCTGCACTACATCCAGCTCACCGGCTACGAATGGGTGATGGGCTGCGTGTCGGTGCCGATGCGGGACACCCCGGCCGACCCGCCCGGCGTGAACGTGCGCGGCGTGCGCGACATGCTTCTGGGCCGCCACGCCTCCGACCCGGAGCGCCGGGTGCGTCCGTACAACCCGGTGATCGTCGACGGGAAGACCCTCGATGACCTCACCCCGCCGTCGCGCCCGAAGCTTCCGCCGCTGGTGCGCGGTTACCTGCGGCTGGGCGCGGAGGTCTGTGGCGAGCCCGCGCACGACCCCGATTTCGCGGTCGCGGATTTCGTCGTCCTGCTCGGCCTGGACACCATCAACACCCGCTACCTCAACCGGCTACGGGAGGCCGCGGCCACCTTCGACGGGGGACGGTGACAACCGTGGTCTTCGACGCGCCACCTGCCGTGTCCACCGCGCACGCGTGGATGCCCTCCAGCCCCTGCGGTCCCGGCTGCCTGGATTCGATCGACAAGGCCGGCGCGAAGCGGGTGGCCGCCCGGCTGGCCGGGGTCGCCGGACTACTGCTCAGCTATCCGTTCGCGCACGTGATGACGCCGCGCGGCCGGCGCGAACGGATGCAGCGGGGCTACGCGCGCCTGCTGCTCGGCTGCCTCGGCATGCGATTGCGCATCGTCGACAACCGGGCGGCCGCGGACGAGCACGGCGTCGCCGATGAGGGCGGCGCCGCCCTCGTGCCGGTTCGTTACGGTGTGCCCGACCGCGGCGTGCTGGTCGTCACCGGGCACATCGGCTGGACCGATATCGTCGCGCTGGCCTCGGTGCAGCCGCTCGGCTTCGTGGCCCGCGCGGACATGCTGGACTGGCCGCTGATCGGCAAACTCGCGAAGCTGATGCGGGTCATCCCGATCGAGCGGGAACGCCTGCGGGAATTGCCCGGCGTGGTGACCGCGGTGGGCGCGCGGCTGGCCGCGGGGGAGCGGATCGGCCTCTTCCCGGAGGGCACCACATGGTGTGGCCGCGCCTACGGCACCATGCGTCCCGCGCTGTTCCAAGCGGCGGTGAACACCGGCGCCGCGGTGCAGCCGGTGCGGTTGCGTTATCTGGACCGGCACGGCGTGCCGTGCACGGTGCCCGGTTTCGTCGGCGTGGACACCTTCGCCTCGTCCGCGCGGCGGGTACTGCGCTCGCGCGGGATGATCGCCGAGGTGGTGCTCGAACCGGTGCAACAGCCCGGTTCGGACCGGCGTGAGCTGGCGCGGCGCTGTGAGGCGGCCGTGCGCGGCGCGGAACGATCACGCCACGGCGCGCTGGACGACACGGTGTGGATCGAGGCGGGGCACACCCGGGTGCAGGACCCATCCGTCACAGCGGACGCGCCGGAGGTGCGCAGGCCGCGACGCCTCCCGTCGCTGCGCGGTCGCCGCAGCGCCGCCGTCGCGCGGTAGCCGGGCCGGAGACCGGAGCGAGCCCCGAACGTTCGGCCCGCTCCGGAACGGGGACGGGCTCAGAACCCGCTTCCGGTGGGCGGCCGGAAACCGTGGTGCCATCCGGGCCTGCCGTGGTCCCAGTCGTCGTGGCGGTGGCGTCCGCGGTTCCAGTCGTCGTGACGTCCCCGGTCCCAGTCGTTGTGGCGTCCGTGGAACCAGTCGTCGTGGCGACCCCGGTTCCAGCTGTCGTGGCCGTGCCGACCGTGGCCGTGGCCGGGGCGGCCGTGCGCCGCGTCGAGGTCCTCGGCGGGCTCGAGCACGATCGGGTCGGCAAGTGCGGGCACGGCGACGGCGGTGATCGGCATCAGGGCCAGCATCGACGCCGCGGCGCCGCGTGCCAGCACACGTCGCGTCCGTCCGGGCCGGCGGGTGCTTGGGTACATCGGAACTTCCTCTGTCGTTCGACGGATGACCGCTTGCTTCTCCCCGCTCGATAGCCGTTTTCCGCATCTACCCGGGAAGCGATCAATACGTCGACCAACGTACCGCTATATAACGGTTCATTCAATAGGTGTGGATGGATCAATCGGGCGCATGGGGATCCAGCGGGTGTGTCGGGGTGATCGCGCGGATGCGCAGGAGGATGTCGAACCAGTCGCCGAGTCCGGCGCCGGCGGCTTCGGCGGCGGTGTCGTGGCGGCCCGAGGCGAAGGTGGCGCCACGATCTTCGGGGCCGGATCGCGATGATGCGGCCGGTCGATGCCGCTGTTGCTGCACCGCTCGGTCGCCCGCGCCAAGACGTTGCGGCCACTGGCGGCTCCACGGCCAGTGCCCGGGAATACCGGAAGCCGGTCAGTGGGTTGCGAATCGTGAGTAGATCGAAGCGGGCTGAAGGACGCCCCAAGGTACGCAGGTCAGGGTGGGATAGGCTTTATCGGTCATGAAGTCGGCTTTTTCGGGTCCGGTCAACGGTGCGGCGCCCCAGACGGTCTACCTCGATCACGCGGCCACCACACCGATGCTGCCCGCGGCCATCGAGGCGATGACGGCTGCCCTGCATACGACGGGCAACGCGTCATCGCTGCACGGCTCGGGCCGCGCCGCCCGCAGGGTGCTGGAGGAGGCGCGCGAATCGATCGCCGCCGATCTGGGCGCCCGGCCTTCGGAGGTCATCTTCACCTCCGGCGGCACCGAGAGCGACAACCTCGCGGTCAAGGGCATCTTCTGGGCGCGCCGCGCCGAGTCGGGCCGCAACCGGATCATCGCCAGCGCGATCGAGCACCACGCGGTGATCGATGCCGTGGAGTGGTTGCGGCAGCACGAGGGCGCGGAGGTCACCTGGCTGCCGGTGGACGCCGAGGGCGTGGTCGCCCCCGCCGTCCTGCGCGCCACGCTCGCCGCGAACCCGGACGACGTCGCGCTGGTCACCATCATGTGGGCGAACAACGAGGTCGGCACCATCCAGCCGATCGGCGAACTCGCCGCCGTCGCCCAGGAATTCGGGGTGCCCATGCACAGCGACGCGGTCCAGGCGGCCGCGCAGCTTCCGATCGATTTCGGCGCCAGCGGCTTGTCCGCGGCGAGCTTCGCCGGGCACAAGGTCGGCGGCCCGCATGGCGTGGGCGTGCTGCTGCTGGGCAGGAATGTGCCGTGTGTGCCGCTGCTGCACGGCGGCGGGCACGAGCGCGACCTGCGCTCCGGGACCTCGGACACGGCCACTGCCGTCGGCCTGGCCGCCGCGCTGCGCCAGACGGCTGTCGAATTGCCCACGCGCACAGTCGAATTGGCGGCGCTGCGGGACGCGCTGATCGAGGGTATCCGCGCTGCGGCCCTGGAGATGGTGCTCAACGGACCCGTCGGCGAGCGGCGCCTGCCCGGCAACGTGCACGTGACTTTCCCCGGCTGCGAAGGGGATTCGCTGCTGATGCTGCTGGACGCGGCCGGGATCGAATGCTCGACCGGTTCGGCGTGCAACGCGGGCGTGGCCGAGCCGAGCCACGTACTGATCGCCATGGGCGTGGAGCCGTGGCAGGCGCGCGGGTCGCTGCGCTTCTCGTTGGGGCACACCTCGACCCGCGCCGACGTCGACGCATTGCTGCAAGTACTGCCGCAGGTGGTGGAGCGGGCCAAGGCCGCGGGTCTGGCCGGTGCGAAAGGAGGTGTTTGATGCGGGTACTCGCCGCGATGAGCGGTGGTGTGGATTCGGCCGTCGCGGCCGCGCGTGCCGTCGACGCCGGTCACGAGGTGGTCGGCGTGCATCTGGCGCTGTCGGCGACACCGGGCACGTTGCGCACCGGGTCGCGCGGCTGCTGCTCGAAGGAGGACGCCGGTGACGCCAGGCGCGCCGCCGACGTGCTCGGCATCCCGTTCTACGTCTGGGATTTCGCCGACCGCTTCAAGGACGACGTGATCGACGATTTCGTGGCCGCCTACGCGGCGGGCGAAACGCCGAATCCGTGCCTGCGCTGCAACGAGAAGATCAAATTCTCCGCACTGGCCGATCGTGCGGTGGCACTCGGCTTCGACGCGGTGGTCACCGGCCATTACGCGCGTCTGGACAACGGCGTGCTGCGCCGCGCTGTCGACGCCGACAAGGACCAGTCCTACGTGTTGGCGGTGCTGACCGCGCAGCAGCTCTCCCGCGCGATGTTCCCCGTTGGCGACACCCCCAAGCCGCAGATCCGCGCCGAGGCCGCCGAACGCGGGCTCGCCGTCGCGAACAAGCCCGACAGCCACGACATCTGCTTCATCCCTTCCGGCGACACCCGTGCCTTCCTCGGCGCGAAGATCGGCATCCGGCCGGGTGCGGTAGTCGACGCCGACGGGCAGGTGCTCGGGCAGCACGAGGGCGTGCACGGGTTCACCATCGGCCAGCGCAAGGGTCTCGGTTTGCCCGGCCCCGCGGCCGACGGCAAACCGCGGTACGTGACCGGCATCGACCCCGATTCCGGCACCGTCCACGTCGGTTCGGCCGATGAGCTGCGTGTCTGGACGGTCGAGGCGGAGCGCGCCATCTGGACCTCGGGCTCGGCGCCCGCGGGCCCGATCGACTGCGTGGCGCAGGTGCGGGCGCACGGCGGCACCGCGCCCGCGGTGGCCGAGCCGGTGGGCGACGGGCTGGTCGCGCGGCTGCGTGAGCCGCTGACCGGAGTCGCACGAGGCCAGGCCGTGGTGCTCTACCGTCCGGATCCGGCGGGCGACGAGGTGATCGGCAGCGGGACCATCTCCGCAACGGCGCGCGAGCGAGTCACGAGCGAAGCGGGGTCCGAGGCGGCGCGGTGATCCGTACCCGGCCGCTGTGCGGCGGGCCTCCGGCGCCGCCGTTCGACCTGTCCGGCGGTACGGTGGCGGGGAACGCGGAGTCCGGTGGCACCGCCGCGGTCGGCGGAGTCCGGTAATGGCGGAATCGAACGGACGGAGTACGGCAGCGGTGCACGAGACCGGCACGGATGGTGTAGCGCAAGAAGGCAGCGCGGTGACCGAGCCCCTACGCATACGGGGCGGAATCGCCACCGGAGTCGGCTCTTGGCCGGGTGTCGATCCGCGGGAAGCCGCCGCCACCATCGTCGGCGAACTCGGAGACCTGCCGCACCTGGTGGAACTGCCGGATCGCGGCGCGGGCGCGGACCTCATCGGGCGCGCCTCCGCGCTGCTGGTCGACCTTCGTTTCGACACCACGCCGCGGGGCTACCGGCTCGCGCCGCGCCCGGGCGCGGTCTCGCGGCGGGCCCGCGACCTGCTGCGCGCCGACCTGGACGCGCTCGAGGAAGCGTGGGAGAACGCCGGACTGTCCGGCCGCGACCGCGTGGTCAAGGTGCAGGCGGCGGGCCCGCTGACCTTGGCCGCCCAGGTGGAGTTGCCCGGCGGCCACCGCCTGCTCACCGATTCCGGCGCGGTGCGCGACCTCTCGGAGTCGTTGGCCGAAGGGCTTGCCCAGCATGTCGCGCAGGTGCGCACGCGGCTCGGCGCGCAGGTCGTCCTGCAACTGGACGAACCATCCTCGACCGCGGTGCTCGACGGCTCGCTGCGCGGCGTGAGCGTGCTGAACACCGTGCGCGCCCTGCCCGAGCCGGAAGCGCTCGCCGTGCTGGATACCGTGATCACCGGCCAATCCGCCCCGGTGCTCGTGCACACCTGCGCCGAGCCGCCCGCGCTGGGCTTGCTGCGCCGCAGCGCCGCCGCCGCGATCGGCTTCGACCTGAACACGATCGGCACCGGTGAACTCGACGAAATCGGGGAAACCCTCGAAGCCGGCAAGCAACTGGTGCTCGGCGTCGTTCCTACTCACACACCGGCCACCCGCGTCACCTGGCGCGAGTACGCCGAGCCGGGTGTCCGGCTGATCGACCGGCTCGGCTTCGCCCGTCGCACGCTCGCGCAGCGGGTGGCGGTCAGTCCCGCCTGCGGTTTGGCGGGCGGCTCGCTGGAGTGGGGTCGCCGCGCTCTCCGTCTCACCAGTGAGGTTGCGCGGGCGTATGCCGAGGAACCGGAAGAGCTTTCGTTCTCCTGATCCCAGCGGCCACGGACGCTGCGTCCACCGCGCTCTCGCGACGAAACGAACCGTTCGGATCTCCTGCTGTCGAGGGCGGCGACGTGCGGGAACACGGCGGTGTCCTGTCGGTGGGCTCGGCTAATGTGCGATGCGTGAGTGACAGCGACAGTGCGGCGGCCCCGGCGACGCCGCAGCAGCGGGTGGAGTGGCAGCGGCTCGCGGACGAGGTGCGCGAGCACCAGTTCCGCTACTACGTGCGGGATGCGCCGATCATCTCCGACGGCGAGTTCGACGCGTTGTTGCGGCGGTTGGAGGCGATGGAGGACGAGCATCCCGACCTGCGTACGCCCGATTCGCCGACCCAGCTCGTCGGCGGTGGGTTCGCGACCGATTTCGCCGCGGTCGACCATCTCGAGCGGATGCTGTCGCTGGACAATGTGTTCGATCTCGACGCGCTGCGTGCCTGGGCCGCCCGGGTGGAGGCGGAGACCGGGCCGGAGCTGCATTACCTCTGCGAGGTCAAGATCGACGGCGTCGCGTTGAACCTCGTCTACCAGCACGGGCGCCTGGTCCGCGGCGCCACCCGCGGCGACGGGCGCACCGGCGAGGACGTGACGCTGAACGCCCGCACCATCGACGACATCCCCGGCGAGCTGACGCCGAGCGACGAGTTCCCCATCCCGGAGCTGCTGGAGGTCCGCGGCGAGGTGTATTTCCGGCTGGAGGATTTCGAGACGCTCAACGCCGCCATCGTGGCCGAGGGCAAGCCGCCGTACGCGAACCCGCGCAATACCGCCGCCGGTTCGCTGCGGCAGAAGGACCCGTCGGTCACCGCGCGGCGCAGGCTGCGGATGATCTGCCACGGCTTCGGCCGCATGGAGGGCTACACGCCGACCTCGCAATACGACGCGTACCGCGCGCTCGCCGCGTGGGGCTTGCCGGTGTCCGAGCACACCAGGCTGGTGCAGGGCATCGACGCGGTGATCGAGCGGGTGGCCTACTGGGGCGAGCACCGCCACGACATCGAGCACGAGATCGACGGCCAGGTGATCAAGGTCGACGAGACCGCGTTGCAGCGCCGTCTCGGCTCCACCTCGCGTGCTCCGCGCTGGGCGATCGCCTACAAATACCCGCCCGAAGAGGCGACGACCAAGCTGCTGGACATTCAGGTGAACGTCGGCCGCACCGGCCGGGTGACGCCGTTCGCGGTGATGGAACCGGTGTCCGTCGCGGGATCCACGGTCGCGATGGCCACCCTGCACAATGCCGCCGAGGTCAAGCGCAAGGGTGTGCTGATCGGTGACACGGTCACCATCCGCAAGGCGGGCGATGTGATCCCCGAGGTGCTCGGCCCGGTGGTGGACGCGCGCCCCGAGGACGCACGCGAGTTCGTCATGCCGACGCACTGTCCCGAATGCGGCACCGAACTGCGGCCCGAGAAGGAGGCCGACGCCGACATCCGCTGCCCGAACCAGCAGTACTGCCCGGCGCAGCTGCGGGAGCGCGTCTACCACGTGGCAGGCCGCGGCGCTTTCGACATCGAGGCGCTCGGTTACGAGGGCGCGATCGATCTGCTCAAGTCCGGTGCGATCACCGACGAGGGCGACCTGTTCGATCTGGACGAGGCGACACTGCTCACCACCTCTCTCTACGCCAACAAGAACGGCAGCCTGTCCGCCAACGGCAAACGTCTGCTGGAGAATCTGGCCGCCGCAAAGGACCGGCCGCTGTGGCGGGTTCTGGTCGGCCTCTCGATCCGGCATGTCGGCCCCACCGCGGCGCGTGCGCTGGCCGGCGAGTTCGGCAGTCTGGATCGCATCCAGCAGGCTTCGGTCGAGGAGTTGGCCGCCGCCGACGGTGTCGGCCCGACCATCGCGGCGGCCGTGTCGGAATGGTTCACCGTCGACTGGCATCGCGCGGTGGTGGCGAAGTGGCGGACCGCGGGCGTGCGGATGGAGGACGAGCGCGACGCATCCATCGAACGCACGCTGGAGGGCCTGTCCATCGTGGTGACCGGCTCGCTGCAGGGCTTCACCCGCGACGGCGCGAAGGAGGCGATCCTGTTGCGCGGCGGCAAGGCCGCGGGCTCGGTGTCGAAGAAGACCGCGTTCGTGGTGGTCGGCGATGCGCCGGGATCGAAAGCCGCCAAGGCGGAGGAACTCGGGGTACCGATCCTCGACGAGGACGGGTTCCGGCGGCTGCTGGAAGGTGGCCCCGAGGCGGTAGCGCCGGAAACGGTCGCGGAAGACGCCGCGGCCGAGGAGTGACCGGCACTTGACCTGAAGATAAGTTGAGGTATGAGGATCGACCGGTAGGACGAACTACCAGGAGGTCATCATGTCTCGTCCGACCGCTCTGATCACTGGCGCATCGGCAGGATTCGGCTCGGCGCTCGCGCGGGCGCTGATCGGGCGGGGATGGCGAGTGCTCGGCACCGCGCGTCGCGCCGACCGGTTGGCGACCGTGGCCGCCGAGCTGGAATCGGCGTTCGTTGCTGTTCCCGGTGACGTCACCGACCCGGCCCACCGTGCGCGGCTGGCCGACACGGCGCGTGGTGTGGGCGGACTCGCTCTGGTGGTGAACAACGCCAGCAGGCTCGGCCCGAGTCCGCTGCCGCGCCTCGCGGACTATCCGCTCGACGAGCTCGAGCGCGTGTTCCGCACGAATGTCATTGCGCCGCTGGCGATCCTCCAATTCGCGCTGCCGCTGCTGAACCACGGCGGCGTCGTGGTGAACATCAGTTCCGACGCAGCTCTGGAGCCCTACCCCGAGTGGGGCGGATACGGTTCGTCGAAGGCCGCGCTCGATCAACTCACGGCGATCCTGGCGGCGGAGCATCCGCAGCTGTCGATCTACGCGTTCGATCCCGGCGATATGCGCACCGCGATGCATCAGGCGGCGTTCCCCGGCGTCGACATCTCGGATCGGCCGGAGCCGGAGACGGTGGTCCCCGCTCTGCTGCGGCTGCTGGCGGAGAAACCCAGGAGCGGGCGGTACGCGGCAGCGGATTTCGCGGCCGGGCGAGTGTCATGACGGTGCAGGCCGACCGGCTGTCCTTCGTTCTGCCCCGAGAGCGGGACGCCGCCGCCCCGCCCGAGGCGCGGGGCCTGGCGCGGGACGAAGTCCGGCTGCTCGTCGCGGACTCCGGGCTGACCCACGCCCGGTTCCGGGAACTGCCGGATCACTTGCGACCGGGCGACCTGGTGGTGGTGAACAATTCGGCCACCATGTCGTCGGCGGTCGATGCCACGCTGGACGGCGAGCCGGTCGTGCTGCACTTCTCCACCTGGCTCGACGACGGCCGCTGGGTCGTGGAGCTGCGCACCACGCAGCGCACTCCGTATCCGGCGGAGAGACTCGTGCCAGGGGGCGTGCTACGGCTTCCGGGCGCCGAGGCAAGCCTGTGCGCGCCGTGGTTACCGGGTGCGCGAAGGCTCTGGATCGCGGAAATCAACGCCGACGTTGCCCGATTGCTGGCCGCGCACGGGCGTCCGATCACGTACTCGTATGTGTCGCAGCGGTGGTCGGCGTCCTACTACTCGACGGTGTTCGGCAGGGTCCCGGGTAGCGCGGAAATGCCCAGTGCGGCACGTCCGTTCACCGAGCGTCTGGTGCTGGATCTGATCGCCGCGGGCGTCGTGCTCACGCCGGTCACCCTGCACACGGGCGTTTCGTCACCGGAGTCAGGGGAGCCGCCGAGCCCGGAACGGCTCGTCGTCCCCGCCTCCACGGCGAGACTGGTGAACGCCACCAAGGCCGCTGGTGGACGCGTTGTCGCGGTGGGCACGACGGTGACACGCGCGCTGGAGACCGTCGCGGACCCATCCGGTCTGGTGCGTGCGGCCAGCGGTTGGACCGAGTTCGTGCTCGGGGCGGATCGCCAGGCTCGGGTGATCGACGGACTGATCACCGGATGGCACGCTCCCGGCGCGTCACACCTGGATCTTCTGGTCGCCGTGGCGGGCGAGCAAACCGTCACCGCGGCCTATGACCTTGCGGTGGATACCGGCTATCTGTGGCATGAGTTCGGCGACAGCGCTTTGCTGTTCGCCGCGGGCAGGTAGCTCAGCTGACCGTGACCGTGGCACCCAGCTGACCTGCGATGTCGAACCGTCCGCAGCGGCCACTGCTCAGGTCGAGCTTCTGGGTGATCAGCTTTCCCCGGCGATTCTTGAACGTGGCCTCGGCGGTCACGTCGGCGGTCGCCGTCGAGCACACCTTCGACACCGCGCCGGGCGGGTCGTAGCTGACCGTCCCTCCGCCCTGGCAGGTGTTCGTGCTGTTGGCCAGGAACACGCGCGCGGTGCCGTCCGGACACGGCGCGTCGGCCACCGCGTCCGGCGCCACGACCAGCGTGCCCAGCGCGAGCGCGGCCACGACAGAGCTTCCAACCACAAGACGACGAACCGTCGGTTGCATCGTTACCCTCATCCCATCGAACAACTTCGGCAGTACGCCGCAAAAGACCGCAGCGTGCAGGCATGCTAACCCGCTATCACGGAAGTTGTCCTGGCGACAGGTGCGCGCTACTGGGAGGACAGCAGGTCGTCCACGGCGAGCTCGGTGCCCGCGTAGTGCACCGGAATGTGGTCGCCGGGCCGGTACTCTTTCCGCGTCCGGTACCCGGTGGCTGTCGGTTCGGTGTGCTCGTAGATGACTGTCTTGGTGACTACCCAGTAAGCCGAGTATCCAGCGCGGCCATACAGTTTCGCCTTGACGCTCAGGTCCTGCATCACCGTCTCGTCGGAGATTTCGATGACCAGGAGTACGTCGGACGGATCCCACACGGCGATCTTCGAACCGATCGAATCGACTTGATCCGCGTCGGCGCGCAGGACCCAGCAGTCAGGGTCCGGCAGGGACTGGGCGGTGGGTAACGTCTCACTGGTCACCTCGACACCGTCGGTCGGAAGCTTCCGCGCGATGCGGAACACTGCTCGGCCGTGCCAAGAACCGATTACCACCGGCCATACCTCCCCCTCGACGAGTTCGACGCGATGGTCGAACGCGCCCGCCTCCCACGCGCGCAGGAACTCGCTGCGCGTCCAGCGGTAGGCGATCGAAGCCCCGGTCATGCGCTTCAGGGTACCGTGCCGCCGAGTGCCGAGCCATCGGTCGCAGACTTGTCCGGCCAGGTTGCGGTCATGATCAGCCCTCGTGGTCCGGGATGTGTCCGTGCGTTGGCGAATCGATGTGCGTTGCCGCCGCGCGTGCAATCGCGAGTCGTGATCGCCGACCAATCGCGGGTACCACCAGCCTGATGTCGCCGCGTCGGGGCGCAGAAGGAAGTATGGCGGCATGCTGCGCAACTTTCAGGTGACCAATCACAGATCGCTGGCCAACAAGCAGGAGTTGCGGCTCACCAAGGGGAGCGGGCCCGTGGCCGTACCGGTGACCGCCATTCACGGCGGCGCCGCGGCGGGCAAGACGAACCTGATCGATGCGCTGGCGCAGATGCGGGACGCGGTCTTGCGCTCGGTCACCGGCTGGGACCCGTACGCGGGGCCGGTGCGGGCGCCGCATCTCGGATTCCCGGATCGGCCTTCGGAATTCGTGGCCGCGTTCGTCGCCGAGGGCGTGCCCTACACCTACGGCTTCCGGCTGGACAACGCCGACGTGAGCGCGGAATGGCTGCACACCCACCCGCGCTCGCGTAAGCGAATCGTGTTCGAGCGCAACGGGGAACAGATCAAGATCGGCCCGATGTTCGAGTCGGCGCGCTACGGCATCGCCGCGCTGGTGCCGCTGGTCCGTCCGAACGCCTTGCTGCTGAGCCTGGCCGGGCAGATGTACTCCGACGCGCTCGTGCCCGCGTACCGATGGTTCGAATCCATGCTCGAGGTCCAGCACGGCCCGGCCGAGCCGGACGCCATCGCGCACCGGCTGGGCAGTCACCTGTCCCGATCGCCGGAGAACGCGGCCCGGCTGCTGATGCTGCTGCGCACCGCCGAGCTCGGCATCACCGATCTGCTCATCGCCGAGAACGACCCGATGTACGCCGACTACCTGCGCGAACTGGACGCGGACATTGCGGGCCTGGCCAAGCAGATCGAGCTGTGTGCCACCTCGCCCGGCTACGCCGACCAGTTACTGCGCGACAACGGCCTCACCGGCGTGCTGCTCGAACGTGAGCTGACCAACCTGAAGGCCGCGCGCGACGCCCTGTACGCACGGATGGTGGCCCGGCGCGGCGTCGGCCTCGGCCTGGTCCACGACGGCATCCCGAACCCGTTCGAGATCGGCGACGAATCGTCGGCGACGCTGGCGCTGCTGCGGGTGCTACCGGCCATGCTCGACGCGCTGGACGCGGGCCGCGTCCTCGCCATCGACGACATCGGCGCGTGCCTGCCCGCCGAGGAGACCGACCGGCTGATCCAGCTGTTCCAGAATCCGGAGACCAATTCCCGTGGCGGACAGTTGATCTTCACCACCAGCGACCGCGTGCTCATCGATCGGGGCAACGGGCGCTCGCAACGTACCCGAACCTCGGTCTGGCAGGTTCGTCGCACCGGTCACGGCACCAGTGGGCTCGCGCCGGTGTAGCACCCACCTAGCATGGGGGCATGCTGGAGTTCGCCTCGCTGGTAATCCTGATCGCGGTGCTGGCGTCGATGATCGTGTTCGCCCTGCGCGGTCGCTCGGGCGTCCGGCCGACGAACCCGGAGGAGGGGACGCTGTACATCACGGGAGTGAGCCCGCGCCCCGACCTCCCGGGCGAGCAGTACGTGACCATCACGGGCAACCTCACCGGCCCCTCGGTGCCGGGCACAGTCGTCTACGGCCGCTTCACCTGGGACACCAGCTCGTGGCCGGAAATCGGCGACCTGCTCACCGTCATCTATCCCGCGGGCAAACCCGAACGGTGGCAGATCTCTCAACCCGGCTGAGTGAAGGCCGGGCCCTTGGCGGGCACCAGGTCGGCGTGGAGCGATAGCCGTGCGGAGCCGAGTCGGGTCGAGGGATGCGGCCGGACGTGACGTAGCCCCCGCTATGGCCGGTGGCATCATGCCGGGTATGGATCTGCGAGAGACCGTCGTCGTCCGGACGGCGACGCCGGAGGAATACGACGCCGTCGGCGAGCTGACGGTGGAGGTCTACGTCGGCGAGGGTTATGTCCGCGCGAGCAGCCCTTATGTGGAGGAGTTGGCCGATCCGGCCCGCCGCGCGGGTTCCACCCGGATCCTCGTAGCCACCCACGCCGACCGGATCGTCGGGTCCCTCACCGTCGCACGTCCCGGCACTCCCTATGCCGAGACCGCGTTGCCCGGGGAGTTGGAGTTCCGCATGCTCGCCGTCGCCAGGTCGGCGCGCGGTCTCGGCGCCGCAACGTCGTTGGTGCGCACTGTGATCCAGCTGGCCCGTGCGGAAGGATTCGCCGCCGTGGCGCTGACGACCATGCCCGCCATGATCGAAGCTCGCCGAATCTATGACCGCCTCGGCTTCCTCCCCGTCCCCAGCCGGGACTGGAACACCACTCTCGGCGACCCCCTCCACGTCCTACGGCTACCCCTCCCGGCGTGACGACGAGTGGCACACCACGGAGGGACCTTCTCGCGCTTTGCCTCAGCGATGTGCCACTCGTTGCACGGGGCGGTTGGTGGGGGTTAGCCGAGGACGGTTGCGACGATTCCGGCGAGGTAGCCGAGACGGGCGACCTCGGAGGGGCGGAAGTCGGGGCCGCCTGGCCGGCCGAGCAGGAGTACCTTGCCGGAATTGCCGAGCGGGGCGGCGGCCAGTTTGGTGTCCATATCGCGCCAGATCTGCGGCACCCAGTCGGCCTCGGGATCGAGCACGGTGGGCTTCTCCAGCGGCATCCACGGTGCCGAACCCGCTTGTGTCTGCGGTGCACTCGGGCTTCCGACCACCCGGTAGGCGCCGTGCGGGCCGACGTCGATGATCGTGCTCCAGCCGACCCGCAGCACCCGTGGCACCCCGTCGACCAGCACCTGCAAGCGGTCGTCGCGGGCGCTGGCCACATGATCTATGAGTTCGAGTTCGCGGTGGGTGTCGAGCACGCCGGAATAGGGGCGGATCGAATCCACGTGCACGTCGCCGATCGATTCGGCGGCGGTGATCAGGGTGTCGGGCAGTGCGCCCGCGGGCACCTCGACGACCAGATCATCGACGGCGTAGCCGGCGCCGCGCTCCACCACATCCAGCGACAGGATATCGGCTCCGACGGAGCCGAGTGCGAGGGCGAGTGCGCCGAGGCTTCCCGGTCGATCCGGAAGTTGCACGCGGAGTAGATACGACACGTGCGTTCCTTTCCTTGGGCGGCCGAGGTTCTGAACGGATACCCGGGTAACGCAATAATTACACCCCTACGGTCCGGTTATCGAGTCGAAGTGCGTCCAGTGACACACGCCACGGGGAAGATTCGAGCGCAAGCGGCGTGTCGGGCTATTTGGGACATTCGTGTCGCGATGCCGGTGTGGTTGCCAGGTGCCTGCTCGGCGCGGATGGCCCGCCCGGACACATGAAGCACCGGCGCCGGAGGGGTCGGTCGTCGCCGACGATCAGGCGGATGTCTCGCCTTGGCTCGGCCCCGGCAGGGCTGCGACGGAGGACGTCCGGCTGCTCCCACTAAGCTATGACCATGTTAAACGCCGTCCGCTGCGAGCAGAGCCGGTGTGACCTGTTGAACCGAAGCCGAAAGGGGTCCCGCGGTGCCCGCCATCTCCCGTGACGAGGTAGCACACCTCGCCCGGCTGTCCCGGCTCGCCCTGTCCGACGCCGAGCTGGATCAGTTCGCCGGACAGCTGGATTCGATCCTGAGCCACGTGCGGACCATCTCCGAGGTCGCCGCCGCCGACGTCCCGGCCACCGCGTCACCGAATCCGGCGACCAACGTGACCCGGCCCGACGAGGTGGTGCCCGGCCTGACCCCGCAGGAGGCGCTGTCCGGCGCGCCCGCGGTGGACGAGCAGCGGTTCATGGTGCCGCAGATCCTGGGAGAAGGCGAATGAGCGCAGCATCGCGTAGCGAATCGATGGGGGGCGGCGGCCGGGAGACGGGTGGGCCGGACCTGACTGCCCTGTCGGCGGCCGAGCTGGCCGACAAGATCCACGGCGGGGAACTGTCCTCGGTGGAGGTCACCCAGGCGCATCTGGATCGGATCGCCGCGGTCGACGGTGAATACCACGCCTTCCTGCACGTCGCACCGGAGCGGGCGCTGGCGGCCGCGGCGGAGGTGGACGCCGCGATCGCGTCGGGCGCCGCGCCCGCCTCGCCGCTGGCCGGAGTTCCCTTGGCGCTCAAGGACGTATTCACCACCACGGACATGCCGACCACGTGCGCGTCGAAGATCCTCGAGGGCTGGGTGTCGCCGTACGACGCCACGGTCACCAGGAAGCTGCGCGCCGCGGGCATCCCGATCCTTGGCAAGACCAATATGGACGAGTTCGCGATGGGCTCCTCCACCGAGAACTCGGCCTACGGCCCGACCCGCAACCCGTGGGACACCACCCGTATCCCGGGCGGCTCGGGCGGCGGTTCCGCGGCGGCGCTGGCCTCGAACCAGGCGCCGCTGGCCATCGGCACCGACACCGGCGGGTCGATCCGCCAGCCCGCCGCCGTCACCGCGACCGTCGGCGCCAAGCCGACCTACGGCACGGTATCCCGCTTCGGCCTGGTCGCCTGCGCGTCGTCGCTGGACCAGGGCGGTCCGTGCGGCCGGACGGTGCTGGACACCGCGCTGCTGCACGAGGTGATCGCCGGCTACGACCCGCGCGATTCCACGTCCCGCGATGTGCCGGTGCCGCCGGTGGTGGCCGCCGCACGTGCGGGGGCGCAGGGCGATCTGCGCGGGGTGAAGATCGGTGTGGTGAAGGAACTGCACTCCGACAGCTATCAGCCCGGCGTGCTCGCCTCGTTCGACGCCGCGGTGGCGGTGCTGAAGGATCTCGGCGCCGAGGTGGTCGAAGTGTCCTGTCCGCACTTCGAATACGGGCTGGCGTCCTACTACCTGGTGATGCCGTCGGAGGTGTCGTCGAACCTGGCACGGTTCGACGCCATGCGCTACGGCTTGCGCGTGGCCGACGACGGGCAGCACAGCGCCGAGCAGGTCATGGCGGCGACGCGCGCGGCCGGGTTCGGCCCGGAAGTCAAGCGGCGCATCATGATCGGCACCTACGCGCTGTCGGCGGGGTACTACGACGCCTACTACGGCCAGGCGCTCAAGGTGCGTACGCTCATCGCCCGCGACTTCGACAAGGCCTATGAGCAGGTCGACGTGCTCGTCTCGCCGACGAGCCCGTTCACTCCGTGGAAGCTGGGCGAGAAGGTCGACGACCCGCTGGCCATGTACCTCTCGGACCTGTGCACCCTGCCCACCAACCTGGCCGGGCACCCGGCCATGTCGGTCCCGTCCGGCCTGAGCCAGGACGACGGCATGCCCGTCGGCCTCCAGATCATGGCCCCGGCCCTCGCCGACGACCGCCTCTACCGGGTGGGCGCCGCCTACGAAGCCGCGCGCGGTCCCATCGCCTGACGCCCCGGTCCTCGCAGAGCCGCTTGGTTCCTCGCACATAGCGGGGATGCACCGAGCAGCTCTGCGGGGCTGAGCGCAGCCGCACCTATGCGGGCCAGGTGAATTCGGGGTCGGTCGCGTAGTCCTGGCGTCGTTGGTCCAGCGCGATCGATACCATCTGGTGCGCGCCTGGGCCGATGATCTTGCGAAGCGGGGGATTCGGCATCTTCACGAGCGCGATCAGTTCCGCGGCGCCGACTTCCGGTGGTGCCTCGATCCACGCGGATTCGGTGCCAGGCACGTCGGCATCCGCCGCCGATTCGTCTCGGGGAGCGGCGGATTCTCCCGGATCGTCTGCCGGGCCGGGTCCGCTGTGCGCGGACGCGGTCGGCGAGACGTCGGCGGCGGGTGTGCCCGTCGGATAGTCGGGCCTGCCGAGGATCGTGGTGCGCAGGTCCGCGTAGGCCGGAACGCCGGTGGCGAACCGCATGCTCGACGTAGCCCAGTCGGTGTCGAAGCCGCCCAGCTGGGCGAGGGTGACCCGGATGCCGAACGGACGCAGTTCGTCGGCGAGTGCGGCGCTGAAACCTTCCAACGCCCATTTGCTGGCGTTGTAGATGCCGAACAGCGGCAGGCTGCCCACGGCGCCGACCGTGGAGATCTGCACGATGTGCCCGGAGCCCTGGGCGCGCAGATGTGGTGCGGCCGCTCGCGAAACCCAGAGGGCACCGTAGAAATTGGTGTCCATCTGATCGCGGATCTGGGCTTCGGTCAGTTCCTCGACGGCGCCGACCAGACCGTAGCCCGCGTTGTTCACGATCACGTCGATCGTGCCCGTCAGCGCGAACGCCTCGTCCACCGTGGCGGTAACGCGCTCGCGGTCGCGAACGTCCAAGGGCAGCACGGTGAGTCGGTCGTCGGCCAGCGCGGTCATGGCCTCCGGGTTCCGCGCGGTCGCGACGACACGGTCGCCCTCGGCGAGCGCGGCTCTCGTGAATGCCCGGCCGAGTCCGCGGTTGGCGCCGGTGATGAGCCAGGTTCTGGTCACGGAAGATCCTTTCGTCGCGAGACGCTCCGTCTCGTTTGCGACTATGCCGAGCGGAACGGCGTCTTGTCAAGACGAGACGTTTCGTCTCGTTGACTGCTATGGTGACGGCATGCCCGACACCCCCACCGCCGCGCGGCGCAGCGAGCGGGCCCGCGCCGCGATTCTCGCCGCTGCCGCCGAGCTGATCCGCGAGCTGCCCTACGCGAAACTGGGCATCGAAGCCATCGCGGCCCGTGCGGGTGTCGGCAAGCAGACCATCTACCGCTGGTGGCCGTCGAAGGGGGCGGTCGTCTTCGACGCCATGCTCGAATCCGACTCCGGCCCAGCGGGTCTCGCCTTGCCGGACACCGGCGACGTCGCGGCCGATCTGCGCGCATTGCTGCGCGGCTCGATCGCCGCGCTGACCGCCCCGGGATACGAATCCTTCCTTCGCGCCATGTACATCGAGATTCAGCAGGATCCGGAGCTGGCCGCCACCTACCGTGAACGCCTGTTGCTGCCGCAGCGCTGCGCCATCGCCGACCGGCTCGCCGCCGCCGTCGACGCGGGTGAACTCCGCGCGGGACTGGACCTGGAACTCGCGATCGATCTGCTGCTCGGCCCCATTCAAATGCGGTGGTCACTGGGGCTCGGCGGGCTCACCGAGTCCTATGCGGACGCGGCCCTCGATGCTGCGCTGGCATATCTGCGCGCGTGAATCTCTCTTATCGCGCACTCCGGCGCCCGTGGCCGGCGCGCCGAAGCGCACGTGCGCGGGCGGATTCGGAGCCCTGTCAGGAGGTTCGCAGCGACTCGGCTTGCTTCCGGATGCCTTCGGTCATGCCCTCGAAGCCGCGTCGCAGATTCTTGCCGAGCAGCGCGACGACCACGGGATGCAACCATCCCCCGAGTGTGAAGTGCGACTCGTATCGGGTGCGGTCGTCCGCGAGGGGCGTCACGGTGTGTGAACGCAGGCTGTGCAGCGCGCCCGGGGGCACCGGCTTCATCGCGTAGCTGAGTTCGCGGCCGGGCGTGTGGGAGCGGATCCATTCGCGCTGCTTGCGCGGGCTGGAACCGGAGACGTGGACGAGCATGTCGATCGGCTCGCCGGGAATCAGGGAACTGCGGCACTCCGAGACGAACGGATTCCATTCGCCGTAGCTGGGGAAGTCGGTGATCACCTGCCAGACCAGTTCGGCGGGGGCGTCGATGTCGACGGCAAGGTCGATGACAAAGGCCATGGATAAATTAGAACATGTTCTATGACGGACGGATGGGTGGATGTGCCGAGGCGAACGGATCAGCAATCGCCCATGGCGGTGCCCTGGTCGGCCCCATAGCGGTGGCCGTGACCGGGTGGAGCGTCGAGCGCGGTGAGCAGGTCGGCCGTGGTCTGCGCGAAGCTGATCAGCGGAAGCCACTGTGGGACCGGGGCGTCGACCCGGGCGCCGGTGAGGTCCGGCGCGCGCCACAGCTGTGTGGGCGACCAGTGGATCACCGGGTCGGAGGTGTTGGCCAGCACGGTCGCGCCGCCGTGGTGAATGTGGTTGGCCGGGGGTCCGGCCCACAGCACCGCGCAGGTTCGGTTGTCCTGTTCGGCGTCGTCGGCGAAGACGGCGTTGCCGCCCAGCGCGCCCAGGCTCTGGCCGTACACATACAGCTTCGGCTTGTGCGTCAGGCCCTGAAGGTGGTTCTCCACGGCGGTGAACAGGCTGCGCGCGGCGGTCACCGCGGCGTCGCGGCCGAACACGAACGTCGCCCAGCTCGGCAGATACGAGTACTGCAGGCCGACCAGCGCCACGTCACCGTCGAAGCGTTGGTCGAATCCCGCGACGGCGTTCGCGTCGATCCATCCCGACCCGGTCGGCACCGTGATGACCAGATGCGAGCGCGTGAAGCCGCCCGAACGCGCCAGTTCCCGAATCGCCAAGGTGACGCGGCTGTCCAGATCCGGCGCCGAGGCCACCCCGATGTAGACCCGCACGGCTCGCACCGGCGCGTCGCTGACGAACTTGCGTCCCTCGGCGCCCAGCGACGACCAGCTCACCGCGGATGCGCCGCTACCCGAGCCGTTGTGCGAAACCGGCTGCACCAGAGCGGGATCCAGCTCGGCATTGGCGCTGGCATACACCGAATCCCGCCACCCGGCGACAGCGGGCGCGCCGACGAGATACAGCAGAATCGCCACGACCGCGGTCAGCGAAACTCCCCGCGCCC
Organism: Nocardia sp. NPDC051787; assembly: GCF_040681325.1. Taxonomy (NCBI): domain Bacteria; kingdom Bacillati; phylum Actinomycetota; class Actinomycetes; order Mycobacteriales; family Nocardiaceae; genus Nocardia; species Nocardia sp. NPDC051787. Next base: position 61,159 of record NZ_JBFAYO010000023.1, on the reverse strand, counting down.
AGCCCAGCCTGCGCAGTGCCCAGGCGATCGTGCGGGTCGCGCCGACGAGCAGCCCGATGATCAGCGCCGCGCCGAGTGTGCACCGCAGCCAGTAGTCCATTCCGATCCGCGGTGTTCCCATCGCTGCGCGCAGCCGGTTCTGCCAGTGGCCCGCGTTCGCCGCCGCACCCGCGACCAGTACCGACGTCGCGATCAGCAGGGGCAGCCGCACCCACCCCTGGCGCTGGTTGATGTCGAAACCGAACCGTCGCCCGGCAACGCGCAGCACTCCGGCGACGCCGAGTGTGAGCGCCGCGAAAAGCCCGGTCAGCACGGCTTGGGCGCTGGGCGTACGGGGCAGCAGCCCGGGCGCCAATGATGCCAGGACGCCGATCCCGGTCCCGAGTGTCGTGCCGATCCGTGGCGGCAGGACCCGGCGGGCGGCCTGGCGCAGTGTGGCAGCCCGGCGGAAGGGAGCGGTCATCTCCGGACCCCGGAGACTCCAGTGGTATTCGCCGAACCGACCGCGAAGCCGCGCTGCCGGTTGCGCACGGTGAGAACGGCGCCGAGCCCGGCGATTCCGGCACCGAGCACTCCGAGCAGCTTCCAGCTCGCCGTCGAATCGGAATCCGCGGCTCCGAGCAGGTGCTCGACCACCGGTGCGCCGTAGTCCTGGCGACGGGAGTTCAAATCGACGGCGGTGTTCGCGATCGACGCCATCGCGTCGCAGCGGGCACGGGAGAACGGATCCACCCGGGTCGCGCAGGCCTGATGCATCTGCCGGTCCAGCGTGGCGTCCAGGGCTTGCCGCGCCCACGGCCCCAGCGGCTCGCCCCGCTGGTCGGCGTAGCGCAGCAGGTCGTAGCCGAGGTCGTGGGCCTTGCATGCGGTATCGAACTCGGTGGGCAGGGTCACCGGCGAGGAACAGTCACCCCGTGGATTCACGACGAGGCCGTTCACGGCGCTCGGACGGTAGCCGAACGACGCGACGAAGTCCGCCGGGATGGTGCCGAGCGCGCCGGGGTCGCCCGCGGTCAGTTCGGCGACAGCGGCGCTCACCTGCGTGCTCTCGACCGGCGCGGCCGCCGCGGCGGCTCGGGGCGCGGGGGCGAGGAACACCGTCGCCGCCACGGTGGTCAACGCCGTCGCCGTCAGCGCCACGTAGCGTCGCGTCTGCCCGGAAGCGGAAGATGTTGTGGCGGAACGAGTTCGGGCTCCTACGGCCGATGCGGACCGAGTCACGGGCCCTGCGCTGGTCGGTGTGCTCATGGCGAAGACGTTAGGGAACCGGTTCGTGCGGGCGCCTCACGCCCGGGAAGGTTTCCCGAGCCGTGCCGCCAGGGGAGCCGCCGCACCGAGTCGCACCGGGGTACCGCACCGAAATCACCCCTGCGTATGAGGCCGCGGTCGCTGGAGGGTTTCTAGTGTCATAGGCATGAGCAGTCAGGCCCGGAGGCGGCAGCGGAGTGTAACCACGCAGGGCCCTGCGCATGCCGAAAGGAACACAGCATGAATCAATCGAGTCGTGCCTGGGCGCGGCGACTGGACGCACGCACCTGGTTCGACCTTGGCACGCTGCTGGTCGCGCTGATCTGGTACTCGGTGGCCTGGCCGACCTTGCATCTGACCCACGCGGTGCCCGCCGCCGCGCAGCCGTTCATCGCGGCGCTGGCCGCCTTCCCGGTGCTGCTCGCGCGGATCAATCCGGCCTTGGGGTGGGCGATCTCGGCGGGCTCGGCGCTGGTGATCGCGCTGGCCATTCCGCATCAGCCGAACAACGAGCTGCCGTTCCAGGTCGTGCAGGTGCTGTGCTTGCTGGTGCTGCTGTTCGCGGTGGCGCTGCGCGCGCAGGGGCAGATCGTCGTGGTTGCTTGGGCGGCCACGGCGCTGTTGTTCGCGACGACCATGCCCGGCGAAGGGGAGGCGTTCGCGAACGCCGCGTGGGGCTGGCCGATCGCACTCGCGGCGCTGGTGCTGTTCGGCCTGCTCATCCGCTGGCTGGTGCTGTCGCGGCGGGAGTTGGTGCGCCAGGAGGAGGAGAACGAACTCGAGCGGGCCCGCCGGGCCATCCTGGAGGAGAAGGCTCGCATCGCTCGGGACCTGCATGACGTGGTCGCCCACCACATGTCCCTGGTCGTAGTGCAGGCGCAGACCGCGCCCTACCGGGTCGAGGGTGTCACCCCGGCCGCTCACGCCGAGTTCGAATCGATCGGCGCCACGGCGCGCGAGGCACTCAACGAGATCCGCGGCATGCTCGGGGTTCTGCGCAGCGACGGCGAGCTGCCCGAGCACGCGCCGCAACCGAAGGCCGCCGACGTGATCGGCCTGTTCGAGGGCGCGCGGCGCGCGGGAGTCGACGTCACCTGGACGGTCGAGGGTGCCCTGGACACGATCCCCGAGACCATCGGACTTGCTCTCTATCGCATCGCCCAGGAGTCGCTGTCCAACGCCTCCCGGCACGCTCCAGGCGCCGCGGTCCAGGTGTGCATTGTGCGCGGCGCGGACCTGCTGTTCACGGTCGGCAATGGACCGGGAGCCACGCCCGCCCGCCCGGTAGGCAACGGTGGCCACGGCATCGCGGGCATGCAAGCGCGCGCGGTGGCTGTCGGCGGCGATGTCTCGGCCGGTCCTCGCCCCGACGGCGGCTTCGAAGTCCGGGCCCGCCTGCCGCTCGCGCTACCGACCATCGGCGCCGGCACCACACCTGCGCAGGCAGCATCAGAACGGTGAACGCTCGAATGCGGCCATGAACATCTGGCGCATTGGGATCCGAGCACGGCGGCGGCGAGCCCACACCGCGATGTTCCGACGGCCGATCAGCATTCGTGGGGTCGCGCTCGTCTCTCGGGTGCGGAAGCGTGCGGTCCAGCGGGTGAACGGGGCAGCGCGGGTGCGCGGGCGGCAATTAGGGTGGGCGGGGTGGCAATTACCGTGTTGATCGCCGATGACCAGGCCATGGTGCGGCAGGGGTTCGGAGCGCTGCTCGCGGCTCAGCCGGACATCAGTGTCGTGGGCGACGCGGCGGACGGGAAGGTCGCGGTGGCCGAGGCCAAGCGGCTGCGCCCGGACGTCGTCCTGATGGATGTGCGCATGCCGGAGATGAACGGACTGGACGCGGCCCGCGCCATCCTGGCCGCCGGATTCGATCCGCCGGTGCGCGTGCTGATGCTCACCACCTTCGACATCGATGACTACGTCTACGAGGCGCTGAGCCTCGGCGCCAGCGGATTCCTGCTGAAGGACGCGCCCGCCGAGGAACTGGTCCGCGCGGTGCGAGTGGTCGCCGACGGTCAGGCACTGCTCGCGCCGACCGTCACTCGCAGGCTCATCGCCGATGTCACCCGCCGCCGCACTATCGCGCGGGCGAAGCCGGCACCGGAGCTGACCGCGCTCACTCCGCGCGAGCGGGAGGTGCTGGAGCTGATCGCCAAGGGCATGTCGAACGCCGAGATCGCCGAGACCCTCTTCGTCGCCGAGCAGACCGTGAAAACCCATGTGTCCAAGGTGTTTTCGAAGCTGAACCTGCGAGACCGCGCCCAGGCCGTCGTCCTGGCCTACGAGACCGGCCTCGTCACGCCGGGCTGACCCGTGCTCACAGCGGCGGGCAGGACCCGCCGCGCACCTCGTCGAGATGACGTCCGAGCAGCAGCGCCATCCGGCTGAGGATGGTGGTGGCGTCGTCGAACGTGCCGGAATCGGCCTGCGCCGCGAACGCGACCGCGATCATGCCGGACCGTACCGGTACCAGGCCGAACTGGCGGACGGTGTAGACGCCGGTCACGTCGTCCGGCCCCCACCCGCCCTTGAACGCCGTGCCCTCCAGCACGCCGAGACCCCACGACTGTTCGGGTGTGATCTCCGTCATCAGCTCGGTGACGTGGAACGTCTCGGGTAGGCACGGCAGCCGGGACGCGAAGCGGGCCTGGTTGGCCAGCGTCCACTCGGTCCCGCCGAAGGAGGTGTAGTCGAGCGTGGTGCGCGGGCCCGCGACACCGGTGGTCGCGTCGCCCGCTTCGTCGATCACGTCCTGCACCGCCTTGGCGGCTTCCAGCCCGTCGCCGAGCGACCGCCACAGCGCATCGGCGGCGCCGTTGTCCGACCAGGTGATGGCCGCCTCCACCTCGTGCAGAATCCCTTCCTGCCGGTCGTGCCGCAGCGCCGCGATCGCGAGCGGGACCTTGATGGTCGACCACGCGATGCCGCTGACCCAGTCGCCGAAGATGGTCATCCGGCCGCCGCCAACGGGCATGATCGCCATGCCGACCTGTCCGGCCAGCTGCGGCTGCAGCTGGGTGAAGTCGGCGGCCAGCGAGTCGGGCACGGAGACCGCGAGGTTCGGCCGCCACGTCCCGGCAGTATCGACGACGACGGGGGGCGGTTCGGCGGCCGGCCCCTCGCCGGAAAACAGAGCGCACGAGGTCAGCGTGAGCAGCACCACCATCGCCGAAGCGCGCAGCACCGAACCATATCCGGTCGACCTCACCACCGAGTCCTCCCCACCACCACGTGCGCGTGCTCGCTGTTCATCGGCGGTGCAAAATAGCTGATCGGGCCCGTCCGGGCAGGTGACCGGGCGGGAGACATCGTCACGCGACACGCGACAGCGTCGCGAGAACGATATCTCGGGACATAGTTTCGCCGATTTTCGCGGAGAATTCGAAACTCCGTGGCCACGGCGATACCCGGTAGGCTCCAGGATCTGTACGGAGCGCCCGGACGTCCACGTCCGGCCGTGGGTCACCTGAAGGGGGCGTGTTGCTCAACAGCGGTGCGGTGTTCGCCGGGTACACCATCGAGAAGCTGCTCGGCCAGGGCGGGATGGGATCGGTGTATCTGGCCCGTCACCCGCGGCTGCCTCGGCAGACGGCGCTCAAGCTGCTCAACCGCGAGCTGTTCGCCGATAAAGAGGTCAGGGCGCGGTTCGAGCGGGAGGCGGACCTGGCCGCGCAGCTGGATCATCCGAACATCGTCGCGGTGTACGACCGCGGCACCGAGGACGAGCAGCTGTGGATCTCCATGCAGTACGTCGACGGCGCGGACGCGGCGACGGTGAATCCGCAGAGCCTGCCGCCGGAGCGGGCCGTGCAGATCATCGAAGGCGTCGCCGCCGCATTGGATTACGCACACGGAATGGGCGTGCTGCACCGGGATGTCAAGCCGGCGAACATCATGCTGGCCCGCGCGGTGGGCGGGCACGGGGAACGCGTCTTCCTCACCGACTTCGGCATCGCCCGGCTGCGTGAGGATTCCACTCACCTCACGCAGACCGGCATGTTCACCGCGACGCTCGCCTACGCCTCGCCGGAACAGATGACCGGCGCGCACCTGGACCACCGCTCCGATCAGTACTCGCTGGCGTGCGCGCTGTACTGGTTGCTGACCGGCGTCGCTCCCTTCGACGCGCCCGCCCCGGCCGAGATCATCCGCGGCCATCTCCAGCTGCCGCCGCCCTCGGTCGCGGCCGTGCGCGCCGGACTCCCGGCCGCGCTCGACGCGGTGATCGGGAAGGCGATGGCCAAGCGGCCCGACGATCGGTACGCGTCCTGCGTCGAGTTCGCCACGGCCGCACGGCAAGCGCTGACCGCGCCCGCACCGACGATCGTGGCGTCGCAGTACCAGCCGCAACCGGCGCCCACCGTCATCGCGCAGCCGTCGATTCCGGCCTACCCCGGGCCGGAGGCCAGTGCGCCGACGTACGTCGCCGCCGGGTCCGGCCCTGGCTACACCGCGCCGCCGCAGTACGCCCCGAATTCGACCGCCGGACAGCACATCCCGGTGTCCGAAGCATCCGCGGTGGCGCCGCCGAGTTACGCTGCGATGCCGCAGCAATCCGCTTATCCGGCTGCGTCGCCGAGCTATCCTGCGGCACAGTCTCTTCCGCCGAATATGCCGTTGCCGATGGGCTACTCACCCCATCAGCCACCCGGCTATCCGCCCGAACGCCGTTCCCATACCGGTGTGATCGTGATGGTCGTGCTGATCGTGGTGGCATTGCTCGGTGCCGTGGGCATCGTCGCCGCCAAGGTCGGATTCTCCAATTCCGACTCCGCGTCTCCGCTCGATCTCGGCACCAAGGCACCCACGGGAGCGGCTGACGCCGGGACGCTCGCCAAGGCGTTCCCGAACTTGCTGCCGCAAGGTGTGGAGACGAAGTACAACGTCGGCTCCGGCCCGGGATACCGGGGTAAAAACTGCTTTCTCAAAACGGCCGATCCAGGTGACAAAGTGTCCGCGGCCGACGGTGTGCCCGACTTCCCGAACTGGGCAACGGCCTGGAATTGCTGGGGCACACCGATCAACGAGCCCGATTACGTCCTCATCGCCTTCAAGTCGCCACAGGACGCGCAGGCGGCGGTACGCGACCTGCCGTCCAACACCGCCGCGACCGAACGCAACAACGGCAAGTCCTATTCGACCTACCGGTGGCAGCAGTCCGACAGTGGCTTGCCGGACGGGTTCCTGGTCGTCGGTTTCCAGGATGATCCGGCTCGAGCCAGCTATCTGCTGTTCGCCACGGTGACGCTCACCGACCGCGTCCCGACCTCGGGATTCGGCATGCCCGCCGCCGAATTCAAGGGCTGGTTCGCCGACCTGCCGCTGTAGTCCACCGAGTCAGTCGACGGCGAGCGCCTCCACGATGGGCAGCCGGGCGGCCCGCAATGCGGGCGGAATCGACCCGAGCAGCGCCAGCGCCAGCGCGATCGTGCCGTAGACCAGCACCATCGGGCTCGGCTGATAGGCGACGTCGATGGTCAGGGCGTGTCCCATCGCGACCGACGCCAGATACTGCACCAAGGCGCCGAGAAGCAGACCCAATACCGCGCCGACGATTCCGATGCCCGCGGCCTCGGCGAGCACCGAACGCATCAGGAATTTGCGTCCGCTTCCCATGGCGCGCAACACCCCGAGTTCCCTGCGGCGGTCCAGCACCGAGAGCATCAATGTGTTGAGCAGCGCCACCGTGGCCACCAGCACCACGATCCAGAGGATGGCATTGCTCATCACCATTCCTTGCCGAATGCTCGACGAGGCGGCGACCACAGTATTCGCGCCGGTGTCGACGTTCAGTTCCGGTGGCACCACTTGGCGGATTGCCGCGAGCACCGCCGCGCGATCGGCGCCGGGTTCGATGTCGACCGCGATCACCGTCTCGCCGGGCCGCTCGTACCAGGCGCGCATCAGGTCCAGGTCCATCATCACCACGCCCGCGATCGCCGAGAAGTACGGGATCACTTGCAGCACTCGCACGGTGCGCGGGCCGGTCGGCGTCGGCAGGGTGAGCTCCGCGCCCGCGCTCACGCCCAGCGAGCGCGCCACGTCACGGGAGATCGCCACACCCTCCCCGGCGGACAGCCGGGCGACGTTCTCGTCGGTGAGCATCCGCATGCGGGTTTCCCGGGCATCGGGCGGAAATCCTTGCAGCATCACACGACTGCTGCCGAGCGTGGCGAACGCCATTTGCGCCGGGCTCAGATGCGCGACGCCGGGCACGGCGGCGAGCTTGTCCGGCAGACCGGCGGGCAGCAGCGGGCCGGTGGGGAATTGCGCCATCGATGCCGGGCTGACGTAGACGTCGTTCTTGGCCAGATCCTTGAATGTCACGGTGGCCGAATCGATCATGTTGCTGGAGGCGCCACCCATGCCGACGGTCGCTGCGACGCCGATCATCACCGTCATAGCCGTAGCCCAGACGCGGCGCGGCGCGCGTTCCAGTGTGGTCGCGCCGAGCGTGCCGGGGGCGCGGAACCAGCGTGCGATCCCGGCGGCGGCCCGCACGATCGGACCGGTGGCGCCGAAACACAGCAGGATGGCGGCGATGAACGAGATCGAGATGGCGGTCAGCGAATAGCGGCCGAGATCGCTGCCCGCGACCAGTACCGCGGCGCCGACCAGTCCGGCGCCCAGCGCCACGGCGAGCCAGCGCAGCAGCGGGCTCGCCGTATCCGTTCGGCCCACTCCCACCGGAGCCAGCGCCTCGATGGGCTGGACCTTGTACACCTGGCGCGCGGCGAGAGACGCCGCGAGCACACTGGTGAACACGCACGCCGCGACCGCGAACGGAATGACGTACCAGGGCACCTGATACTCGGTGCGCGCCTCCACCGACTGCACGATCGCGGTGGGCAGGGCGCCGATCGCGATCCGGCCCATGAACACGCCCAGCACCGCGCCGACCGCGCCGCCGAGCACGCCGAGCAGCGCCGCTTCGCCCAGCAGATCACGCACCATCGGCCCACGTCTGCCGCCGATGGCGCGCAACAGCGAGAGCATCGGCCTGCGCTGGGCGATCGCCATGCTCATCGCGTTGTAAATAAGGAATGCCGAGACGATCAGCGCGGCGGCGGAGGCCATCGTGGTGGAATACCGGACGATCTGCACCACCCCGCCCGCCTGTGCGGTGCGCAGGCTCGGTTCGGCCACCACCGCGCGACCGTCCACCGCGGCGGTCACCGCCGCGCGCAGCTGCCCGATGTCGGCGCCGTCGGCGGGAATGATCTGCACCGAATCCAGCCGCCCGGCCCGGTCGGTGATCTTCTGCGCGAGCCCGAGCGGAGCGGCGATGAGGTGCCCGCCGTTGAGATTCCCGGACGTCTGCTCGTCGAGGACGCCCGCGACCGTGACCGTCGTGGCGCCCAGCGTGAACCGCTCGCCCTCGGAGCGACCGAGCGCCGCGCCGACCAGCACCCCGTTCGGTACCGACAGCAGCTTTCCGGCGAAAGCGCTCATCGGAGTGGTCAATTCGCTGCCCAGCGCGCTGATGGTCGAGTCGGCGCCGATCAGCAGCGCACGATCCGCGCCGGTGCCGAGCTGCATCCGCAACATCGGCACTGCCACCGCCACACCGGGAGCGGTCGCGATCTGACGCAGTAACTGCTGGTCGAAACCCGCGTCGGTGACTCCGGTGACCTCCAGCTGCGCCTTGCCGCCGAGGCCGCGGGTCAGCTTGTCCACCGAACCGGTCACCGACCCGGAGATGCTCAGCACCGCGACCAGCAGCGACGCCGAAACACCCATCACGACCAGCGACATCAGGGTGCGGCCGCGATGGGCGAGCAGCTCGCCGATATTGAACAGCCGCAGGCGATCCCACGCCGCGCCGATCATGCGGTGTCCTTTCTCGCGTGAGCGGGGCCCTGCGTGGTCACGCTCCGCTGCCGCCTCCAGCCCTGACCCCTCATGACTGCGCCTCGCTGACGCTCGGCTCCGTCATGCGGGGTGCCCGCTGTGTCGATGATTCGCTCGCGGCGCTCGCTCATGCGTTGACCGTCCGCTCGACCCTGTCGTTGGAGCCGATCCGGCCGTCGCGCAGGGTGATCACTCGATCGCAGTAGGTCACCGCGCCCATGTCGTGGGTCACCATCACCACCGAATTGCCCGATTCGGCGATCTCGCCGAGCAGCTCCAGGATGGCGGCGCCGGTCTTGGAATCCAGGTTTCCGGTGGGCTCGTCGGCCAGGATCAGCGGCGGGTTCATGATCAGCGCCCGCGCCACCGCGACACGCTGCATCTGACCGCCGGACAACTCGGCGGGCCGGTGTTCGGCTCGCTCGGCGAGGCCGACCCGGTCGAGCAGCTCCAGCGCGCGCGGCTTGGCCTTACGCAAACCGGTGCCGTCCAGTAGTTTCGGGATCGCCACGTTCTCCCATGCGGACAGTGTGGGCAGCAGGTTGAAGAACTGGAAGACGAAACCGACCTGATGGCGCCGGAAGCGCGACTGCTGCTCCTCGTCGAGCGCGCCGATCTCCTCGCCCCGGAACCGGATCGAGCCCGCGTCGGGCGTGTCCAGCGCACCGAGCAGGTGCAGCAGGGTGCTCTTGCCGGAACCGGACGGCCCGATGATCGAGGTGAATTCACCAGCCTCGATCCGCAAGCCGACCTCGTCGAGGGCGCGGACGGCCTGACCGCCGACCCGATACTCCTTCGTCACGCCCGATAATTCCAGCATCGCCGGATCAGACATCGTTGTCCCCCGTTTCGTTTCGGTCGATCAACAGTTCTTCGTTCCTTGCGCGCTACCGCGCCATGGCCTCCGACGCGTGGTTGCGGCGACCATACTGTGCATCGAGCACCGCGCGCAGCACCGGCTGTTCGGTGGTCAGCTCGAGGTACGCCTCGACCTCGGTGAGTCCCTGCTCGAGTTTCGCGTCGAAATGGATGTTCCACCGATAGCGGAGCGTGAGCAGCAGCCCTTCCGCGCCACCGAACAGCCGCTCCAGGTCGGGGATCCCCGCGAACAAGTCGGGACTGGCGGGATCGGTCGCCGCGCGGGTGAGCACGGTGTGCACGATGTCGGTTCGAGCGTGCTGATCTGTCCAGGACATGGCCTTCGCCTTCCGTCGGTGAACTACCGCTCACGGTACGGACGCGAAGGTCCCGTTGTCGTCGTGCCAGGGACCCGAATACGTCTCCGACCACGGTAGGAGTGGCGGCCCGCTCGCGGGACGATGTACCGCCGCGCCGGCGGCGGCTAGCCTTGCAGAATGGGTGTGACCGGCGTCTCCGAAGCACCGCCCGATGCGCCGCGAACCGGGCGGGTGCGCGCTGCGCTGCTGCGCACCAGGCAGCGGTGCGCCGAGTTCGGGCGCCATCCGGTGGCTGCGTTCCGGCGCAATGTCGAGCAGTTGCCGTTCGACTACCCGCCATCGGTCATCATCAGCATCGATCTCGCCGTCCTCGTTGTCGCGGTGGCGGCCGCGGTGCAGCGGCACGAGTACTTCCCGACCGTGCTTCCGATCATCGCGGTGCTGCTGACCTATGCCTTCGGGCCGCTGTACGCGTTTTTCGGCGTCATGCCCCGCCCGTTGCTGCTCGGTGTGCTGGCCATGGCCGCGGAAGCGCTTTTCCTCGCCCAACCCGTCAGCGCCGACTTCGCACCGTTCGTGCTGGTGGCTGCCGCGGGTGAGATCGCGGCGATCGCGCCCAAACGGGTGAGCATTCCGGTCACGGTGGCGATGATGCTGCAGTTGGTCGCGTTCGACGCGATCGGCCACCTGTGGGAGGGGCTGCCGACCTACCTGGTCGGTATCGCGTTCGGCTGGATGGCCGGGCTGATGATGCAGTACCAGCGCCGATTCCTCTACCAGGAACGTGGCTACCAGGACATTCGCGCGGCGCAGGCCGCCGACGAGGAGCGGCACCGGATCGCCCGCGAAGTGCACGACGTGATCGCGCACTCGCTGAGCGTGACCCTGCTGCATCTCACCGCCGCACGGCACGCGCTGCAGACCGACCGTGACGTGGACGAGGCCGTGGCGGCGCTGACCGACGCCGAGCGACTCGGCAGGCAGGCCATGGCCGATATCCGCCGCACGGTCGGCCTGCTCGACGCGCGGCCGTGGAAACAGGTCGCGGAACCGAGCGTGGAGGACGTCGAGGACTTGGTCGGCGATTTCGTGCGCGCCGGGTTGGACGTGCGCTACGAATGCGAGGGCGACCTCGGTGCGGTGTCGCCCGCCGTCGGGCTGGCGCTGTACCGGATCAGTCAGGAGTCGCTGGCGAACGTCGTCAAACACGCGCCTGGTGCGTCTGCCTCGGTACGGATCGCGGTGGACGCGACCATGGTGACGCTGTCGGTGGACAACACCCTGCCTGCCGGGGTGCTGCCACAACGCGGCACGGGAATGGGCGTCTCCGGCATGCGGCAGCGCGCCGAATTGCTCGGCGGCCGGATGACGGTCGGCCCGAACGACCACGGCTGGTCGGTGCGCGCAGGGATTCCGCTCGCGCCCGGTCGCGGTGGATTCTCGTGTTCGATACTGCCGGGCATCATGACGACACCACGGGAGGGTGTGTGAGGCAGCGTCCGCTCGAGCCCAGGACACGGCGCGCTGTGGCGCACGATGGAGCCGACTGCCGGCGGGGCGGTGTCGTGCGGGAGCGTCATCGAGTGAACCGAGGACATGGCGTGCTGTGGCACACGTCGGAGCCGAGTGCCTGCGAGGCACAGTCGTGAGCCTCACATCGCCCGCGAGTGGCGAATCCGCTGTGACCGTGCTGGTGGTGGACGATCAGGAACTCGTGCGCGGCGGCCTGCGGCGCATCCTGCGCCGGCGCGATGGATTCGTGGTGACCGAATGCGCCGATGGGGACGAGGTGCCCGCCGCCGTCGCGGAGTTCCATCCCGACGTCGTGCTCATGGATCTGCGCATGAAGCGTGTGGGCGGCATCGATGCCACCCGGATGCTGCGCGGCCGCGACGGTGCCCCGCCGGTGCTGGTGCTCACCACCTTCGACGACGACCAGCTGCTGTCCGGCGCGCTGCGAGCCGGTGCCGCCGGATTCATCCTCAAGGACTCACCCGCCGAGGACCTCATCCGCGCGGTGCGGACGGTCGCGGGCGGCGGAGCCTGGCTCGACCCGTCGGTCACCGGTCGCGTGCTGTCGGCCTACCGCACGGTGCGGCCGGTGAACACCCGATCCGACGCTCGCCTGTCCGAACTGACCGCCCGTGAGTACGAGGTGCTCGAACTGATCGGTCGCGGCCGGGTGAACGCGGAAATCGCTCGCGAGCTCGGCATCTCGGAAGTGACCGTGAAAAGCCATGTCGGACATATTTTCGGTAAGCTCGAACTCCGGGATCGGGCCGCGGCGATCGTGTTCGCGTTTGACCACGGAGTGGTGACACCCGGAGAATCCACTCGTTGACGGGTGGGCTCCGGTCGCGGATCGCGTGATCCTGGTGTGCGATCCCTGCTCGGGATGTGGAGGATGACGGGTGCAGGAGTCCGGGCCGAGAACCGGCACGCGGTTCGGGCCGTATGAACTGCGGTCGTTGCTGGGCAAAGGGGGAATGGGCGAGGTCTATGAGGCCTACGACACGCTGAAGGACCGGTTGGTCGCGGTCAAGCTGCTGTCGGAAGAACTCGCCAAAGACCCGATGTACCAAGTGCGTTTCCGGCGCGAGTCGCAGGCCGCCGCTCGGCTGGATGAGCCGCACGTCATCCCGATCCACGATTGGGGCGTGATCGACGGTGTCTTGTTCATCGACATGCGGCTGGTGCGTGGCGTCGACCTGCGTACTCTGCTGCGCGGCCAGGGGCCGCTGACTCCCGCTCGCGCGGTGGGCATCGTCGAACAGATCGCCTCGGCACTGGACGCCGCGCACGCGGCCAACTTGGTGCACCGCGACGTGAAGCCGGCGAACATCCTGGTCACGGACGAGGATTTCGCGTATCTCGCCGATTTCGGGATCGCGCACACCGAGGGCGACAGCGCGGTGACCCTGGTCGGCATGGCGGTCGGCTCGTATATCTACATGGCCCCGGAGCGTTTCGACGTCGGGCCGGTAACGGGCCGCGCCGACGTCTACTCGCTGGCATGTGTGCTGCATGAATGCCTGACCGGAGCAACGCCGTTCCCGGCGAACAGCATGAATGTGCTGATCAAGTCGCATATTTCCGATCCGCCGCCACGACCGAGCGCGCAAGCGCGCGGGATTCCGCCCGCGTTGGACGAGGTGATCACCCGCGGCATGGCCAAGGACCCGGCCGACCGCTTCCCGGCCGCGACCGCATTGGCCGCGGCCGCCCGAGCCGCTCTCGCTCCTGCGCCGTCCACCGGTCCGATGCTCGTGGTCCGCGCGCCCGACCGAGCGCAGCGACCAGGTGAGCCGACCGCGAGTGGTGCGGCGGTTTCGCCGGAATCGACGGGTGAGCTGTCGGTCGCCGCCGTGATCCACCCCAGTGCGCCGACGGTCGTGCGGCCGACGGAAACCCAGTTCACGCCGCTTCCATCGGCGGACGAACCGCCTCCGGTGCCGTTGGTGGCGAGCGCGCCGTCCCCGCCCAAGGGGGGACTGCCTCCGATGCGTCCCTTCCCGGACGCGCACTTGTATCCCGAGACCGAGGCATATCTGGAGTCGGCGGGATATGCGCGGGCGCAGGGCTATTCGCCGCCTGCGCCGCAGGGGTATCCGGGCAGTTACGCAGGTTACGCACCGCATGAACCCGCCACGCAGGCGTATGCGAAGTACTCATCGGCGGAGATCCCGGCTCCAGGCGTAGCGACGCACCCTGAGGCCACGCAGCCGTACCCGGAAACGACCACGGTTCAGGCGTATTCCGAGATGTCCTCGCAGGCACCGGCCTTTTCCGCGTTCGCCGAAACTCCTCCGCATCCGGGAGCCGAGAACTATCCGGAGACCGGGCAGTATCCGGATCACGGTCTCCCGACCGGCCCGCGCGACTTGGAAGACGCATCCGGATATCCAGTCGCACCGGACCCCGCGGCACCGACCCGATACCTGGCACCAGCCCAAGCCAGGCCGGACGGTCACGCGACCCGTACCGACTATCCGCCGCAGGGCGACTATCCGGCCCGTGCCGACTACCCGCCGATGGGTGACCGTTCCGCGCGTGGTGATCACCTGCCGCCGGGCGACTATCCAGCAGCGCGTGCCGACTACCCGGAAGGGGTCGACTTTCCGCCGAATGCCGACTATCCGGCGCAGGGCGATTATCCGGCACGCTCCGGCGGCCAGCCGCAAGGCGACGACCAGCCGCAGGCGGACTACACATCACACGATGACTATCCGACTCGTGCCGACTACCCGTCGCGCCGCGACGACCCAGGGTACGGTCCCTACGACTACGACGACGCCGATTACTCTTCGCGTTCCGGACGTTCCATCGCGCTGCCTATCATGGTCGCGGTGCTCGCCATCGTGGCGGTGACCGTCGGCGGTGCGATCGCCTGGCAGTCGCTCGGCTCCGGTGGTGTCGAGACGACCTCCGCGGGACGACAGTCCGGCACGCCGACTCCAGGGGTGAGCCCCACCCGGTCGCCGGGCGGCCCGTCGACCTCGTCCGCCGCGTCCAGTTCGGCCAAGCCGACACCGGTCACGCTGCCCGCGGCCGCGAAGCCCTGCGGCCAAGGCCAAGCCGTCGCCGGGACGTTCACCCAGTCAGCGGCGGGTACCGCCGTAACCAGCTGCGCGTTCGCCGAAGAGGTGCGCAGGTCCTATGCCGAACTCGGCACCGCGCAGAACGCGGCCCGCGACGCCCCGCGCACAGTGATCGCGACCAGTCCGGTCACCGGCCGGGCCTACACGATGAACTGCCAGTCCGAAGGCCAGGTCGTCACGTGCAGTGGCGGCGAAAACGCGGTGGTGTACATCTATTGATCGAGCACGGGAAGCAGGCTGACGCGGTGGCTTCGCAGGCGTCGGCCAGAGCGGCCGAGGCTCGGCCTGCGCCTGAGCCCCAGCCGATCCGGCGATAGCGCGGAAGGCGTACGCCCAGGAAGCTGTACGTTTCCGAGCCGCTCGGACGGTTGCCGATGGACCTAGCTCTCACCGGGAGTGCTCGTATCGGCGATCAGGGGCAGGGATCGCGCGGAAATCGGTGACGACCAAGGTCGGTGTCTGGGCGGGGTCGTGGTGCGCGCTGCCCGGGGTGACGACGCCGCGAACCTCTAGCCAGGTGTCGTTCTCGATCGGTTCCGCAATCCCGGACAGGTGGACATAGATGTATCGGGCGTCGGCCACGCAGCAGGTGATCAGGACGCGCGCCAGGTCGAGATCGATGCCGGGCGGTCGCGGTTGTCCGCTGTCCTCGACACCGAGGGTGAAGCCGCTGATGGTCACCTCGCGGCCGTCGAGTGAATGGTTGGAGTCGAGCAATGCCCGATTCACTAGCTCATAGATCGTCAGGGTCGGTGCGGGCTCGTCAGGAAGCGGCGGGAACGGACGGACTTTCGGCTCGTCCGCCGCGGTCTGCGACACCACTCGGACCGGGGACGCGGTGGTCGCGGCACCGGCGCCCAGCGCCGGTGGGGCGATGAGCAGCAGCGCCGCGGCCGGTGCCAGCAGCAACCACTGTGCTCGGCCGGTGCCGTGCTCATGGTCGGCGGACTCCTCGCCGAGCCGGAGATCGCGAACGATCGCGATGAGCCCGAGCAGGAGGTAGCCCACGCCGCTGATCACCAAGAAGGGAAACAAACCGGGTTTCACATAACGCAGGTAACTGCCGTCGAGCGCGGTCCACAGCACCGCGCCACCGATCAACAGCAGCAGCAGGTTCTGCGTCTCTCGATTCATCGCGCACCCCCGAGAAAAAGGTACCCGGCGACCGTACCGCACACGATGGCAACTCCAAAGGTCAATGGCGAGAATCGGATTGCGAACCGCCGTCCGAAACTCCCGGCCTGCATGGCGAACAGCTTCACATCGACCGCCGGGCCGACGACGAGGAACACCACCCGCGGCAGCAGCGGCAAGCTCGACATGCTCGCGGCGACGAACGCGTCGGCCTCCGAGCACAGGGCGAGCACGAGGGCCAGCACCGCCAGCACCACGATCGCGATCACCATCTGCCCGGCCAACCGCTCGTACCAGACGGGAGGGACCAGCACCCGGAGTGCTGCCGCCGCCGCGGCGCCGAGCACGAGAAACGCGCTCGCCTGCAACAGATCATGCCGCGCCGCCTCGGTGAAGACCTCCCAGCGGCTTCGGCCGGTCACACAGTGATCGTGCCCGCCGTGCGGCAGCATCCAGCCCGGCCGCCCGATCCGCGACCACAGCAGACCCATCACGACAGCGGTCGCAAGCGAGCCGGTGAATCGCGCTCCGACCATTCCCGGCTCACCGGGAAACGCCACCGCCGTGGCGACCAGCACGACCGGGTTGATCGCCGGTGCCGACAGCAGAAACGCAACCGCCACCGAACTCGGCGCACCCTGATCGATCAGCCGGCGAGCCACCGGCACCACACCGCACTCACAACCGGGCAGCGCCATCCCGGCCAACCCCGCCACACCAATCGCCGCAGGCTCATTGCGCGGTAGCACCTTCCGCAGTAGAGCGGGCGAGACGAACGCCGCGATACACCCGCTGACCACGACCCCGAGCACCAGGAAAGGCACCGCCTGGACGAAGACACCGACGAACACCGTCATCGCGGTCTGCAGACGCGCCGACGCGCCGACCACCCGGACCAGCTGCGACTGAACGATGACACCCAGGACCACCAATGCGGCCAGGACATAGGTCGAGGACATGGTGACCCGCGGTGAGCGTCGAATGCTCTGATCGGCCATCACCACATCCTGCCAGGAACCTTGGTCCGCAACTGCTTCCGCTGTTGCAGCGCGTGCGGTTCCGACTGCGGTCCAGGCCCGGCTCGGCCGGGTGCGGAAGCGGCGAGCCGATGCCGGGTTCACCTGGTGAATGCCAGCGAACTCTCAGCCCGTGGTAGTTAGCTATTTATTAATAGCTATGATTTTGAAAGTAGTATGATGGCGTTCGTGGGAGACGATCCAGGTCGCCGGGGCCGGCGGCGCGTGTCGAAGGCATCGGCGGATCAGTGGGCCGACTTCGCTGATCTGGTGTTCGCCATCTCGCGGGAGATCAAGTTCTCCGCCTACGTCAACCCGGAGGCGGTGTCGTTGACGCCGTCGGAGGGCACGGTGATGCGTTATCTGCATCGTCACCCGGGAACCACGCCGAGCCGGGTCGCGCACGCGTCGGGTTTGCAGCGCACCAATCTGAGCACGGTGCTGCGTAGTTTGGAGGGCAAGGGGCTGGTCGAGCGGCGTAGCAGTGCTGCGGACGGCCGTGAGGTGGAGATCTATCCGACCGCCCAGGGGACGAGTAATTACGCGCTGGTGCGCAAGCTGTGGTCCGAATGCGTCTACGCGGCCACCGGCGACACCGCGGACCTCGACTCGACCGTTGCTCTGCTCCGCAAGGTGGAGGCAGGGCTCGTCCAACTCCGCCAAGGCGGCGAGCAGGCACCCATGTAGCCACGATTCCGATCGTCAGCGCGATCGGACAGTCGGCTATCGTTAGCACTGTCGTCGTCGCGAATCGGACCGCCCGAAATCAGATCACGGCAGCACGGGTGGAGTGCAGCACCTGAGCCGCATATCGATGTGGTCGCGAGTCGCGATTTCGGCTGCGACAGCCACCGACTGCGCGTGCTGGTCCGATAGGTCGCGTTGCTGCGGTCATCGGCTCCGTTGGTGCGTCGCCGACAACAAAACTTTGTGCAACTCGGGAGGATCGGGCAGCGAGTGGTCACCACCAAAGATATTGCCGAACGCCTCGACCTTTCCGTCTCGACGGTGGGCCGGGCGCTCGCCGATGACCACCGCATCAGCGAGCAGACGAAATTCCGAGTCCGCCAGGCCGCCGCCGAGATGGGATACGTGGCCAATCGTGCCGCACGGATGATGCGAGGAGCCTCCAGCAAAGTGGTGGGGCTGGTGATCCCCGACATCCGCAACAGTTTCTATTCCACCATCGCCCACGAGCTGTCGAAGAACCTGGAATCGCAGGGCTTCCAGCTCATGCTGTCGGAAACCGATGACGACCGAATGGTCGAGCTGCGGCACCTACGTGAGCTATCGGCCAGCCGGGCGTCCGGCGTTGTCATCGTGCCGACCGCGCGCCCGCACAGCGAATCGGCCAAGCTGCTTCAGGGCATCCCGCACGTTCAGCTGCTGCGCAAGCATTCGTCGCTCGGGCCACAGTGGTTCGGTGTGGATGATTTCGAGGTCCTGCGTCAGGCCACTATGCACCTCGTCGAGCAAGGTCACACCCGGATCGGCTACATCGGCGGTCCGGCCGAGCTGCACACCGGCGCGGAGCGCCTGAGGGGGTTCCGCAGTGCTCTCTCCGAGGGCAAGCTTCCGGCTCGGGCCGCCCGAATCGAATTGGGGCCGCCGTCCTCGATCGAACACGGGCGGCAGGCGGTGCGCCGCCTACTGGCGGAGCCGACAGCCCCGACCGGGATCGTGCTCGGATCGATTCAGCTTACTCGCGGCGTCCTGGAGGAACTGTCCCGAACAAGCGTTGTGGTGCCGAAAGATGTGTCCGTAGTCGGCTTCGGCGACGAGCCGGGTTTTTCCTGGTGGGGACCCGGGCTCACTACGATGGGCCTGCCTATCCAGGCTATGGCTGTGGGTTGTGGGCTCTGGCTCATGCGCCGACTGAAGACCGAGCCGGACGACGACACTCCCTACACCTCGGTGTCACCGGGGTCCCTGATCGTACGAGGCAGCACCGCGCCGCCGGCCGACATGCGCCGACCGGCGCGCCGGAGGCGATAGCAGAAGGCCGGGGCGCCGCACGCTGCTCGAATTGCCCGGCCTACCTGTTTGTGGCGGCAGCCACAGTTTTCTCTTGACGACTATGTGATCATAGTTATAGTCTCATAATCATTCGGGTATGCACCCCGGGTGGTCGAGCAATCGGAGACGCGGCGACCGCGAGTCTCGGCAAATGATCGGGAGTCAAGTGTGACCTCTAGAATCGGCCCCCGCCGTGCTATCGATAGCATAGCGCGTCCTTCCGCCCAGCGCGTTCGCCTGACCGACGCGACACGCAGACGTCTCATCCATACAAGTCCTCGACACGAAGAAGCCGGATCGCCACCGAGCAGGGACAACCTGCCAGATCCAGTTAAGGAGCCCATCGTGACCACATTATTGGACCCCGCCACGCAGCAGGAGACCTCCGACACCGTGCTCGGCCGCGTCCGCGCACTTGTTCCCGATATCGTGGCGCGCGCCGCCGAAGGTGAGGCGGCCCAAGCTGTGCCGCCGGAAATCATCACGGCCCTGCGAGAGGCCGGTGCGTTCCGGATGACCCTGCCCAAGGCGTGGGGCGGTGAGCAACTCGGGCTGGTGGAGAGCGCGAACGTAGTGCGCGAGATCGCCCGGGCAGACTGCTCGGTCGGCTGGACTGTTCAGGCGGCCTCGATGGCCTGGTTCTTCCTCAGGGGACTGCCCCGTACAACGCTCGAGAACGCGGTGTTCGCCAACGGCGCCGACCTGATGCTCCGAGGCGCGGTCGCTCCGAAGGGCCGCGCGACCCCCGTGCCGGGCGGTTATCGCATCACCGGCCGATGGCCGCTGGCCAGCGGACCCTTCACCCCGGACTGGATGCTGGCCGGCTTCATGATCGAGGGTGCGGCCCCGGCACCGGACGGCCGCCCGGATATGCGGGTTGCGCTCATCTATCCCGAGCAGGTCACGTTCCTCGACACATGGGATGCGGTGGGCCTGCGGGCGACTCAGAGCACCGACTTCACGATGGAGGGCGTGTTCGTTCCCGAGCACCACACAGGCTCCCTGTTCGGCCCGAACAATATCCCCGCTCCGATCTACGACCTTCCGTACACACCCACCGGCGCCTCGCACGACGCGGTCATTCTCGGCGCCCTGGATGGCGCACTCGACGATCTCGCCGAACTGGCCGCCAGCAAACGTCCCGCGTTCAACCCGAGGATGCTGCTCGGTGCGGACCCGGTATTCCAGGAGAAGTTCGCCGAACTGCAGTTGCGCGCGGCGGCACTGGCGGCCCTGTCGCAGCGGACCACCGCGACGGTGACGAGCCGGGCACTTGCCGGGGAGGAGCCCACTCCGTCGGAGTGGTTCAGCTATACCGGCGGCACCCAGCACATCCACCACGAAGGCATCCGGATCCTCAACGAGATCATGACGTTGTCCGGTAGTTCGGGGCTCTACAACACGAATTCGCTGCAGCGTCGCTGGCGGGACATTCGCTGCGTCTCCCAGCACGTGGTCGGCAACAACGGCGCGATGCGGACGCTGGGCGCGGTCCTGTCCGGCCAGAACTGACCGGCAATTGTCTGCCCTACAGGAAACCGTAATGCGCATGCTACTAACGCTCGCCTCGCCAACTTGCGATCGATTCGCACTGCTCCACCGAGGTGGTGATCCGCAATGAACCGACTCGACGAAACACCAACGGATCCGCTCGATCTCCGTCGGGCGCTGGCCTGCATCCCCTCCGGGGTGGCAGCCGTCTGTGCGCTCGATTCCGGTGCCCCGGTGGGCATGGCGGCGAGCACGTTCACCCCGGTCTCGCTGGCACCTTCGCTGGTGTCGGTGTGCGTGCAGGAAATGTCGCGGACTTGGCCGAGAATGCGCGGGCTGCGACGCCTGGGCGTGAGCGTGCTCGCTGAGGGACAGGACGTGATCTGCCGGTCGCTGGGCAGCAAGGAGGGCGATCGCTTCGCGAACGTCGACTGGTCCGCCGAGGCGGACGACAGCGTCTACATCCACGGTGCCGGCCTCTGGCTGAACTGCTCGATATACGCCGAACTCCCTGGTGGCGACCACACGATCGTTCTCCTGCGGATCCACGGTCTGAAGGTCGAACCCGACCGAGCGCCACTGGTATTCCATGGCAGCCGGTTCCGGCGCTTGGCCGTTACGTGAGTCCGGCGCCGTGTTCCCTCGCTACACCGCGCCACCGAACACCTGCCGCTCCCGGGCCCGTCACACATGGACATCCCTCGCGCGACATCCAGTCACACCGATGTGAGGCACACTATGCACAACACCGACGCGGTCCGGGACGCCAACCGAACCGGCGCCCGCAAACTCATCCGCGGAATCTCCCCGTACGCATGGTCGTCCCTGCTGCTCCTCTGGTTGGTCTACGCCCTCAACGCGAACTCCCGGCAGCTGATCTTCTACGTGCTGCCGCCGATCACCGACGAGTTCCACACCAGCCCCGCCGAGATGGGTCTGATCACCGGCGCGGTCACCGCCGCGACCGGGCTCATAGCCATCCCGGCGATGCTGTGGGCCGACCGCGGAGGTCGCGGGTGGAAACGCAAATACCGGCACCTGCCGTTGGTAATCGGGTACGTGCTGTTCACCTTTCTGACCGGGTTCGACATGCTCACGATCACGCTGGGCGGACTGCTGGTCCTGCAGTTGATCTCGCACGCGATCGCCGGCGCGGCTGAGGCCGTCGAAGTCACGTCCGCAGCGGAGTGGTGGTCGCGCGAGCGCCGCGGGTTCGCACTCGGACTGCACCACACCGGGTTTCCCTGGGGAACACTGATCGGCGGCTTCATCGTCGCCGGGCTGCTGGGCGCCTACGGTGCGTCGAACTGGCGGCTACCATTCCTGCTCTTCCCCATCCCGGTCATCGTGGTGTTCGCCATCTACTGGCGATTCGCCACCAAGCAGCGGTACAGTGCGGTCGTCGATCACCTCGACGCGGTCGGCGAGACCAGGCCGGTCGACACCGAACTGACCGAGCACACCGCCGCGAACGCGGGCGCGCTGATGCAGTGCCTGCGCAACCCGAACATCAGCCTGGTCGCCGTAATCGGGCTGTTCGCCACCGTCGGCTACATCGGACTGAGTTTCTGGTTGCCGCAGTACCTCGCCTTCGTGGCCGAGTACGACTTCGCGCGAGCAGCCGCGTTCAGTGTCGTGTTCACGGTGACGGGCGGCCTCGGCATGATCGCGTGGGGATGGATCTCCGACCGGCTCGGGCGCAAGCTGTCGATGATCATCGTATTCCTTTGGCTGGCAGTGGGTTTCTGCCTGTTCTCGAACTCCTCGTCGAGTGTGGGATGGCTCATCGGCGTGCAGTTGTTCACCGGCTTGGCGATCAATGCTCCCTACACCTTGGTCTATGCGGTCGCGATCGACTCCACCAGGCCGAGCGCGACCGGGGTGGCCAGCTCGATCGTCGGCGGCGGTCTCGCGATCGGCGGTGGTGCTGGTCCCCTCCTGGTCGGACTGCTCGTAGACCTCGGTGGCGGTTTTACCAGCGTGGGCGGCTATCACGTGGCTCTCTACGTCCTCGCCGCGATGATGCTGCTGGCTGCCGTGCTTGCCGCGCTGTTCACCCGCGAAACGACAGGGTGGTTCCGAAGTCGCGACCGCGCCCTCGTCACCGCCCGATCCTGTATCCCCTCCGACCAGGCGGCCGTCGCCACCTCGGCCCACTGACCCAGGGCCACAAGCCCCGAAATACCGATTGGAGTACCACCCGATGTTGCCTCCCGTAAACCTCCGGCCCGCGTTCAATGTCACCCGGGCCAGTCATATCCGGTTGACCGTGTCCGATCTGGCCGAGAGCCGGAACTTCTACGTGAACGTGTTGGGCCTCGTCGTCACCGAAGAAGACGATTCCGTGTGTTACCTGCGTGGTCTGCAGGAAGCGTGCCACCACAGCCTCGTACTCGAACAGGTACAAGAGGGTGGGACGTGCCGGCGGATCGGCTTCCGAGTGTTCTTCGATGAGGATCTCGACCTCGCGTATGACTACTTCCGCGAGCGCGATCTTCCGGCCGAATGGATCGAGGCGCCGTATCAGGGCCGGACGCTGCATGTGCGCGACCCGAGCGGAACGCCGCTGGAGTTGTGCGCGACCATGCAGACGCAGTCGCGGATGCACATCGAGTTCGAGGCGTTCAAGGGCGCTCACGCCCAGCGGCTCGACCACTTCCAGATCCTCGCGCCGGACATCCCCCAGGTGTGTGCTTTCTATAGTGAACTGGGATTCCGGAGTTCGGAGTACCTGGCCCACGGCGACGATCTGCTGGGGTCCTTCATGTATCGCAAGGGCACCTGCCTCGATCTGGCTGTTTTCCCCGGTGCGGGCCCCCGAATGCATCACTTCGCCTACACGGTCTCCGAAAGCCGTGACCTCTTCGCCGCGTGCGACATCGCTGGAAACCTCGGCTACGGCGATTCGGTGGAACGCGGTCCCGGACGGCATGGTCCGGGCGGAATGCTCTTCGTCTACCTCCGCGACCCCGACGGGCACCGGGTCGAGGTGTTCAACAGTCATTACCAGACCATCGACATCGAGACCGAGCCGGTGCGCTGGGATGCCGCGTCCCTGAGCACCAACGCCCGCTGGGGCCTTCCCGCACTAGAGGCGTGGTACGTCGAGGCATCGCCCTTCGACGGCGTCGTGCAGCAGGCGCCCCAGACTCCACCGAACCCGATGACGCTCGAACGATTCCTGCAGTCGCAGCTCTCGGACTGACCGCTCACAAATTCAGGAGAAACCACCATGGCACGAGTCCCGTACCTCGCCCGCACCGAAGCCTCGGCAGACACCGAAGCGCTCTGGGATCGGCTCGAGGCGGAACGGAAAATGCCGACCGCCAACATCTTCCGCGCTTTGGCGAACGCGCCGGTGCTGCTTGATGCCTTCCTGTCCTACGCCAACGCGCTCAGGGACGGTTCCGAACTCAGTCCGAAACTTCGGGAACTCGCGATCCTGACCGTGGGGCATGCCACCCGGTCCCGGTACGAGATCGCCCATCACCAGTCGCATGCCCGCAAAGCGGGCGTCACGCCGGAGCAGTTGTCCGCCATCGGCGACTTCGAGAACTCCGACGTCTTCGATGACGTCGAGCGCGCGGTGATGCGGCTGGCCGAGGAGTCCACCACCGCAGTCGAGGTGACCGACAAGCGTTGGGCCGAGGTGGCCGCGCATCTCGATGAAAAGCAGATGGTCGAGCTCGCACTGACCATCGCTTGGTACAACTCCGGCGTTCGCATCATGGGGTTGCTCGATATCGACCTCGAAGACAGTTACCTGCGCTAACGCGCATTCCCATCGGCAGGGCTTGCGTCATGGTGCGGCGATCACATTCCGCGAGCCCACCATTCCAGAACTCCAGTAAATAAAGGAGCACCACCAATGGCGTTGATGCGCGCAGCTCGGCTGCACGAGATCGGCAAACCGATGTCGATCGATGAGATCGAAGTGCCCACCCCCCGGCCCACGGATGTCCTCGTCCGGGTGAAGGCCTGCGGGATCGTGCCGAACATGGCCAACGTGATCAGCAATTGGCCGACCTGGTTCCCCCAGCAGCCGCTGGCCAAGTTCCCCGCGATCTTCGGGCTGGACGCCACAGGCGTCGTAGAAGAGGTCGGCGAAGCCGTGATCAGGACCAGGCCCGGCGACCGGGTATACGTCAATCCGCTGCGCTCCTGCGGCAGCTGCTACTCCTGTCGAGGCGGCCAGCTCAGCCGGTGCCGTTACTTCACCCTCAATGGCTACTTCAGCACCTCGCCCGACGGCCAGAAGATCTTCGACCTCTACCCTTACGGCGGTTTCGCCGAATTCATGACCGCCCCCCAGCATTCGCTGGTGAAGCTGCCGGACAACATCTCGTTCGAGCAGGCCGGCCGGTTCGGCTACATCGGCACCTCCTACGGTGCCCTGCGGATGGCCGACGCCGGACCCGGCACCGTGGGCCTCATCGACGGCATCACCGGAACCCTCGGCGTCGCCTCGACGATGCTCGCCCTGGCCATGGGTGTGGCGAGGGTGCTCGGCACCGGCCGCAACGAGGAGTTGTTGCAGCGTGTCAAGTTCTTGGCGCCGGACCGTATCGAGGTCCTGAAGCTCGGTGACAAGCCCTCGGGCGAGTGGGCGAAGGCGCTGACCGACGGCGAAGGCGCCGATTTCGTGATCAGCGCGCTCGGCGCCCGGGCCTCGGCGGAGACAATGCTGGACTCGATGTACGGCGTCCGGCGCGGTGGAAAAGTGGTCAACGTCGGCGGAGTGGCCGACCGGGTACCGGTCGACATGAAATGGCTGATGGACGAGCAGGTCCAGCTCATCGGCTCGAACTGGTTCAGCACCGCGCAGGGCCAGGAACTGGCGCACATGGTCGAGACCGGCACGCTCGATCTCTCCTACCTCGAACACGAACGCTTCCCGCTCACCGAGGTCAACCACGCCATCTCCGGGCTGAAGGACCGCCGTGGCGGATTCAGCAACTACGTCGTCATCCCCTGAACAGACCCGCAGCGGGGACCGTGCCGGACCCTGGGCACGGTCTTCTGCTGCGAAACACCGAAAGGACTTTCATGGCCATCACCCCCGTTACCCCGTTAGAGCTGTTCGACACCGAGTCGTTGCCGACCGACGAAGAACGTGAGATCGCCTCGACCGTGCGCCGGTTCGTCGACGAGCGCCTGCGGCCCGACATCGCCGGGTGGTTCGAGTCCGCAACGTTGGCACAGGAAATCGCCGTCGAGGCCGGCTCACTGGGACTGCTCGGCATGCACCTGCAGGGCTACGACTGCGCCGGTACCAGCGCGGTCGCATACGGTCTCGCCTGCATGGAGCTCGAGGCCGGCGACAGCGGCCTGCGCAGCCTGGTCTCGGTGCAGGGCTCGCTGTCGATGTATTCGATCTACCGGTGGGGATCGGAGGAACAGAAACAGCACTGGCTGCCGCGCCTGGCGTCGGGCCGGGCCATTGGCTGCTTCGGCCTCACCGAGCCCGACTTCGGCTCCAACCCCGCCGGGATGCGCACTACCGCCAAACGTGACGGCAGCGACTGGATTCTGAATGGCACCAAGATGTGGATCACCAATGGTTCCATCGCCGACGTCGCTACCATCTGGGCACAAACCGATGAGGGGATCCGCGGATTCCTCGTCCCCACCGGCACACCCGGTTTCACGGCCAACACCATCCACCGCAAACTGTCACTGCGCGTCTCTGTGACGTCCGAACTGGTCCTGGACAACGTGCGCCTCCCCGGGTCGGCACTGCTGCCCGAGGCACGCGGCCTGTCCGGGCCGCTGTCCTGCCTCAACGAAGCACGGTTCGGTATCGCGTTCGGCGCCCTCGGCGCAGCCCGCGACTGCCTCGAACAGACCATCGCCTACGTCCGGGAACGGGAAGTGTTCGATCGGCCCTTGGCGGCATACCAACTCACTCAGCAAAAACTCGCCGACATGACCCTCGAACTGGGCAAAGGCATGCTCCTGGCGCTGCACCTCGGACGAAAGAAAGACGCAGGTACCCTCACCCATCAGCAAGTGAGCCTCGGCAAACTCAACAATGTTCGGGAAGCCCTGGCGATCGCACGTGAATGCCGCACCCTGCTCGGCGCAAGTGGCATCACCCTCGAGTATTCCCCGATGCGGCACGCTATCAACCTCGAAACGGTGCTGACCTACGAGGGCACCAGCGAGATGCACACCCTGGTCATCGGTGAACAACTCACCGGCATCGCCGCCTTCCGCGGCTGACCACGGACAGCGCCAAAGGCACTGACCTCGAGCGCGACTCACAAGCAATGCCCGCAAGGGGAGGCCGCCACAGCTACCGCACATCGCCGTGCGCTGTGTCGAGCGGGTATCAGCGTGGACGCGCATCGGCCCCGGCTCTCGTCCGAGTGGCCGCGAGGTCAGCGCCGAGGTCGCATCGACATGGCGGTCAGCCGGAGAAGCGCTCACGGTAGACGGCAGGGGCCACGCCGAAGTGTTGCTTGAAGACTCGGTGCAGTGTCTCGATGGATCCGAAGCCGACAGACTGGGCGATAGAACGCAGCCCATCGCCGGTGTGCACGAGCCGGCGTGCTGCCGCATCGACCCGGATCGACTCCACATAGTGCGCCGGTGCGGCCCCCACCTGCTCGCGGAATACTCGTGAGAA
The DNA here is from genome assembly GCF_040681325.1 of Nocardia sp. NPDC051787. NCBI lineage: Bacteria > Bacillati > Actinomycetota > Actinomycetes > Mycobacteriales > Nocardiaceae > Nocardia > Nocardia sp. NPDC051787. Next base: position 33,993 of record NZ_JBFAYO010000023.1, on the reverse strand, counting down.
GTGACGAACGCTGAGGCCGACGCGGCGTGCCAGCGCGGAGTTGGAAAGGTTCTCGGTGAGATTGTCCGGCATCCACGCCTGCAGACGTGCGATCTGGGCGTCGGTGGCCGTGGAGCGCACCAAGAGTTCACTGAATTGGCTCTGGCCACCCGGCCGCCGCAAATACATCACCAGCCAGCGTGCGACGCGGCGGGCCAACTCGGCATCGTGGTCGGCGGCGACCAACGCGAGAGCCAAGTCTATTCCCGCGGATACCCCCGCCGATGTCCAGACGTGTTCGTCCCGGACGAAGATGGAGTCGGGTTCGACCAGGACGTCGGGATGCTCGGCGACCAACTGGGACGTAGTCGACCAGTGCGTTGTCGCGCGTCGCCCATCGAGGAGACCCGCCGCTGCCAAGGTATGGGCTCCCGCGCAGACCGATGCGATCCGTGGCGTCCGGTGGGCTTGCACTGCCAGCCAGTCGATGAGCGCATCGTCCACCAGCACCTTCGGTGCCGTCCCGTCCAACGACAGGCCACCGGGCACGATCAGGGTGTCGATCTGCTGAGCTACTTCGTCCCAGGATGACTCGGCGACGACGCATGTGCCCCCAGCACATCGGACGACACCCTTCTCCGGTCCCGCGACCAGCGTCCGATAGCCGGGAGCATCCGCGTGGACGAGGCGGCTGGCCGTTGTGAACACTTGGATCGGCCCAGCGACGTCGAGAAGCTCTACTCCGTCGAAGGCGGCGATCACAACAAGATGCGGCGTCACCGGCACAGTCTTCTGGATTGCGATCAGGTCCGCAAGGACGGGAACATGTCAGATTCGGACGGGAAGGAATGGCTCAATCTGACACAACAATGTCCTTGCAGCCATCTACGGGGCGGGTTGACGATCGTGATTGTCCATTTACCCGTCCTCCAGGAGTTCTCGATGGTCCCCCTGATTCCCGATTCGCCGACCGCCCATGCGGCAGCCGACCTCGCCGCCGAGGCGGCGCCCACATACCTGTTCAATCACAGCTACCGTACCTACCTGTTCGGTCGTTGCATCGTCACCGACCGGGACATCGACGACGAAGCAGCCTTCGTCGCCGCGATGATCCACGACCTCGGGCTCACCGACACCCACCGCGGTGCCGATGAATTCGGTCAGGTAGGAGCAGACCTCGCCTGCCGATTCCTGCAGATGCGTGGGTGGGATTCCGATCGAATCCGCCTGGTGGAGGAGGCGATTCTGCGGCACACCAACCTCATCGCCGAGCAAGTTCCCCTGTACAGGGTGATTCAGGCCGGCGCAGCCGTCGATGTAGCGGGACTCGGTCATGAAGAAATCTCGCGGGACGATCTTTCCAGGATTCTCGGTACATATCCTCGCCTCGACTTCGACTCGCGGATGCGCGACAGCTTCCTCGACGAAGCGCGCCGTCACCCGCAGGGTGCCTTCGCCGACCTCGAACGCACTGTGGCCCTATCCAGTCGGTTCGGTACCAATCCAATTGACCGACCCGCCGCGTAATCCCGTTGCGCGACCGGGGCGGTTGCAGCTGATACCTCGGTGGCTCGCGAGCGAAACCGCGGACTCTGCCGCGACCGCTGAACTTTCACGCTGGCTGCCGCGGGGTGTCGTCAGCCCGTTGTTGCGGATGGGTTAGGTCGCACGCCTGAATTGTGCGGCAGCAGTGCCGGTTCTCGCGTCAGCTCGTTCCCTCCGGGGCGTGCCACCGAGTGCGAGTAATCCACCGTGACGCACATACGACTGTGCCCGAGGGAGCTGATCAGTCCCTCGAGCACGTCCCCTCGATGTAATAGGCGCTAAATCACACCAAAACGCAAACCTCCAAGTCATTCTCGGCCGCCCACCTGTTTCACCAGGTCAGATCATTTCGCCCCCATTGGGGCATTGATCGTGGAGAAGTACTGGATGGCCGCGCCGATTGCGATCGGCGCGGTGACCAGCAGTTGGCCGACGACCGTACCGAGGGCGCCGACGGCGATGATGCCGCCGAGGCAGCCGATGGCAGCGGCCGGGATGAACGGGCCGAACAGGCCGACGATTGTCGCGGAGGCGACGGTCGCGCCGGCGATGCCGCCGAGCACGCAGCCGACCGCGGCGCCGCCGAGGCCGCCGACCAGGGTGCCGAGCGTGGCGCCCATCAGGATGGTGCTGGTCAGCCGGGTCCAGGCGGCCTGCTCCCGGTCGTATTCGGTCTTCCAGGGCGCCTTGTCTTCGAACGGCAGGGCGACCGGCTTGTAGGTCGCGTGTGCCATGTCGAACTGCGGGGTCAGGGTCGCCGTGCGACCGGCGATGTCGGCCGCGATCGGGAATTCGAAGTCGTCGACCCGGAACTTCAGCGGCATGCCGGTGAGCACCGTGCCGTTGACGGCTTTGACCTTGAACACGCCGTCTTCGACGACCATCGAGCCGGCGTCGGTGGTGACGATGGACTGGGTGTCGGTGGCGTAGGCGGTGAAGTCGACCGCGTCCTCGGTCTCGGGCTGCGCACCGGCCGCGCCGGACGCGATCCCGACCGCGGCGACCAGACCTGCGGCCACCGCAACGATTTTCCTCATGTTGTTTCTTCCTCTCAGATCTTTTCTCTTGGGGCTTGGTGCGCCGAACGCGCGGCATGCCTGCCGCGGAGTGCGGTCGGCAGATCAGAATGCGTCTTCGTGTTCTTCCGCATCCGGGTGCACGGTGATTACCGCGACATGATTTGAGCCAACCGGCCATTGGTTTCCAATTGGTCGGCGAGAATGCCTCCGTGACGGACGGCGTCAGTGCATGGGTTGCCGGGCTGCGTTGTTGAATTGGGCGGTTCGGACGAAAACCAATGCGAGGACAGCGACCAGCGGCAGTACCGTGACTTGCCACAAACCCGCCTGACGCCAGCCGAAACTCGCTACGAGAGCGGCGAAGAGCAGACCGGAGAATGCGGCGGTCCCGTAATAGCTGGTGACGAACAGTCCGGCAGCGCGCCCGACCTGGTTCGGCCGCACCGCCCGCTGGATCGCACTGTTGCTGTTGGGGAACATGAAACCGGTACCGAAGACACCCATCAAGAAGGCGAACACGCACTGCCAACCGAGTGTGCCCTGCACCTGATAGATGAGAATGCCGATCAACGAGAGCGCCAAGTGGCTGCCGATCAGCAGTTTGCGCTGATCGACCCGGTCGCCGAGCCAGCCACCCAGCAGACCAGCGGCGCCACCGAAGCCCACAAAGCTCAGAGCAAGCGCGGACTGGGCGGTGGTGAGATGCAGTTGTTTGACCAAAAACGTCGGGTATAGACCGAGAAAACCGTAGAGGACCACGCCACCGACCGCCGAGCTGATCGCCAGCGCGAACGTATTGCGGTTGTACGGAGACGCGGGCATGTAGTCGAAGTTTCCGGTACTGATCGTCTTTTCGACCGCCCGTTCGGTCATCCGGCGGCTGACCGTGAAGGCGGCGATCAGCGCAATGACCAGTCCACACAAACCGAACACCACGAAGGGAGCCCGCCATGTGCCATACGTGGTCGCCAAGCGGACGCCGAGGAGCGGGCCGAGGAACACCCCACCCCCGAAAGCGACGGTGATCGCGCCGAGAGCGAGCCCACGCCTGTGGTTGAAGTACGCGCCGACCGCTGCGAACAGAGCCGCGGCCTGCATGCCCTCGCCGAACCCGGACAAGATCCGGTAGGCCAACATGTCGCCCCAACCGGATGCCAGAGGGGTGATCAGTGTGCCGACAGAGTAGATCACGATGCTGACCAGCAGGACGGTCTTGCGGGAAAAGCGATCCATCAGGTATCCAGCAGGCAGTCCGGCCAACGCCATACCCATGGTGAAACCGGTGGCGAGCAGCCCACCTGACGCCAGCGAGAACCCGTACTCCGTGCGAATGGTCGGCAGCAGCGGGGCGAACACCTGCCGGTCCATGGCGTTGACCATGAACGACACCGCCATCACCAGGAAACCCGTCGCCACCACAAGTTTGGGGACGAGGAGCTGGTGGGGGTCCTCCATGTCGCGGGCAGGAACACTGCCTCCGTCGACGGTTGCCGTATTGATCATGTGAATTTCTCCTGTCGGAAAAGGCCGCGGCGGACCACGGCAGACCTGATGAATTGAGCGAGAACGACCGAGGAACGGCACACGGCAACCCGGCCGCAATCGGATGGGGTTTGCTCGATAAGCGGGAGGACGGGCCCGCGGTGCAGTCAACGGTCTGCCGCCCGGTCGTGGATGGCAGTCAGCATGAACTGTTACGCGCGTCACGTCAAGATGTAGGACGGAATTAATTGCTGGCGCTCGGAAAGCGGCTCGGCAATACGCACACAGTGGCTGATTCCCCGTTGCGGAACCGTTGACCGAGCGAGCGAATGTGCTATCGTTAGCACAAGTCCGGTCATCATCGTCGAGACGGGAAGGGGTCTATTCAGGACGCGCAGCAGCCGCGTGGGGTTCGGCGCGTCCCGGCCGAAGCAATGAGTGGCGCGGCCGTGTATATCGGTGCGCTGAGCACCCCAATCTTTCCCTTGCCCCCTGGGTGAGCCACATTTTATGTGGTGCGCCCGAGTTAAGGATCTCGCCTATCGCAGCATCGAGCTCAACGGCAGGGCGAGCAGTCAGCCCCGCCTCTGATGGCTTCTTATCGTGCGATCGCTAGCATGAAACCTCCGCATAAACTTCGGAGAGTCGGACAGTCAGCGATAACGAACAAAGCTATTGCTGAATGCTTGCAGATGCCCGCGTCGACCACGGGGCGGGCGCTCGGCGGAGCTGCGCCGACGCTGACACGCCCTGCGATTCGATGTCGCCTGGGCACTGATCCTGGGGGCGTTGCCAGACCAGTGCACCGGCGGTCGCACCGGAAAGGCTTGCGAGTAAAGGCCGCGTTGCACACCGGCAGCTACTCCAGACTTTGCTGCGGAGCGTGACTTTCCGCGCCAAGTGCAAGCGCTGAACTACAATCCCGAAGGTCGCGGACAAAAGCTCCAAAACTGCCAGCAGCAACTTTTGCCGCTTGGTGGTGCGGCATTGTTCCAGAACCCGCCGCTATCGGCAGAAGACACGCCGATCGACGCCCGATCAATCAGGCGGACGTCCAGTCGCGAACTTCGGTCATTGCGTCGTGACCAGCAGCTCCTGCAGTGGAGGTGAGGTCGAGGTCATCGAGGATGTGGGCGACCACGGTCCGTGTGATCACCGCGTCCACCTCGTTCTGGCGGTCGGGCGCCGCGGCTGGTTGCTCGAGGTAGACGAATAGCGTGTCGCCAACGGCGCCGTCGAGATTCGAGAGATTGTCGTGTATGTCGAAAAGCGCTGTGGCGGTATGGCTGCGCAAACTCGCGACATGTATGTCCACCGCTGCTGCGGGGGCGAGGTCTGCTGTGACGATGGCGAGGTGCTCGTGATCGCCGGGTCGGCCGGTATACCCGATCGTGTCGAAATCGCCCTTTTCGGTGTGGATGCGCCTGTGTGCGGTCCGTTCGAGGCGGTAGTCGATGTGCATGCGACTCACGCGGATGTCGGTGATGTCGACAAGGGGTATCCGATGGATGCGAGCGAACTCGGCGAGTTCGGATCGACTCGCTGTTCTGGTGGGATCACCGAGACCTATCAGCGTGCCGAGCACGCCGGCGGGTCGGAGCCCGGCGGACCGCAGGAGATCCACGACCGCTTCAGCGACCCCGGGCGAATCGAGTTCTCCGGTGTCGCGGGCCCGTATCGGAACGAGATGGCCCGGCCGAGTGAAGTCGATCCCGCGTGATTCGGGGTGGGCCAGAAGCGCTGCTGTGTGCGCACGGTCGGCGGCTGAAATGCCCGTACCGGTACCTGCCGCGGCATCGACGGTCACGGTGTAATCAGGTGTGTGACTGCGCTTTTCGTTCCACATGCGGGGTAGGTCGAGTCGGTCGCAGGTCTCGCCGTCGAGCGCGACGCAGACGAACCCAGAGGTGTGCTGGATTGTCTTGGCCATCGACCCGGCCGTTGCGAACTGGGCCGCGTGGACGAGGTGCCCCTCGGTGCCCGCGGGGTTGTCGTCCACCAAGACGATCGACTCTCCGGCGGCGAGAGCGGCGTGCGCGCGGCGAACCCGGTCGAGCGAGCACATCGACCGCATGAATTCCCCGAATAGCCCCTCATTGGCGTATTGGCCGGAGGATGTGCTCATCGTGGTCGATCCATCGGCTCGGGTGGCGGGCACTGCGCATGATGCGTGCACGTCATCTGCTCACCCCGGTCAGGATGAAAGCGACTGTCGCCGGCCGCTCCGACTTGTTCCGCCAAGCATGCCGCGCCGCGATCTGGACGATGGTGTCGCCGCGGGTGAGCCGGGTCTGCGCGCCGTCGTCCAGTTCGAGCCAGATCTCGCCGTCGAGCACCACTCCGTAGTCGACGCTCGGCGTGCGGTGCATGCCCGGCTCGGTGGGATCCGAGGCCGCGGCGATGTCCGGTGCGTACTCGGCAAACTCGGCGTTGGCGCCCTCGGCGTCGAAGTTCGGGTCGGCGACCACCGAATCGGGTGCATACTGCACGATCACAAAGCTGGCTCCACCTGTGCCGGGAACGACCGGACCTGTATTACTCGTCGGCTCGGTTCCTGGCGGTGTGGACGGCGATGGACCGTTGCTGAACCATACGCGGGTCTGCGTCTGACCGGGCATGTACTCGAAGTCGTGACTGTGCGGAACAGCCCCATCCGATAGGAAGACCGACTTTCCGTCGGCATCGTTTCCGGTAACCACGCGTCGAACCTTCATTGGCTCTACCCTTCTCCTGCTATCGATAGCACATCAGTCTGGCGAGTGTAAGTCAATGGCCTACGGGAACCGACCGGGTCGTCTACGGTGCGCGTGGCGATGGCGAGCGAAGAGGGGTTTCGCTGTGCTATCGTTAGCACATGCACGCGGACCAAGAGATGAGCAGCGCCGAACCGCTGGATCGCGGCGGGTTCGGCTCGGGCGGCGACGCCGCCCCGGCGGGCGTCGTTCTCGCGCAGGCGAGCCGGGGCTCCGGCGAGTCACTGCCATGGCTGGTCGCGGATGGACGTGCACTGCCGCTGCGCGAATGGGCCGACGAGTGGCCCCTTGGTCGAGTTGGATCACTCACCGAACTGGTCGCGCGGTGGTCGGACCACGAATCCGGCCTCCGCGTGCTGACCAGCCGCCCGGATGTTCGGCAGGTCATCCATTCGCGCGGCACGGACGTCGGCGCGCTGCGCGTGCAGGCACCGCTGGAGCCTCGGCAGACGTTCTGCACGATCGGCAACTACCGCCGCCAGATGGTGGAAGCCGCACTGGACGCCGACGACGGCGCCGACGGGCCAGGCGCCCCCGCACGCCAGGCGGCCGCACTCGAAGCGTTGGACCGCCGCAGCCGCACCGGCGAACCGTATGTTTGCCTGACCAGCTCCGAGCGGATCGGCACACCTATCGGCAACCTGGCGATCTCACCCGACGTCGTGACACTCGACTGGGAAGTCGAGATCGCGGTCGTGATCGGCGCGACCGCCCACGAGGTCGCCGCGGGGGACGCGGCGAGCGTCGTCGCCGGCTACTGTGTGGCGAACGACCTCACCGTCCGTTCCCGGGTGATGCGCGCGGATCTTCCGGCCCTGGGCAGCGACTGGGTCCAGAGCAAGGGCATGCCGGGTTCGTTGCCTCTCGGGCCGTGGTTCGTTCCTGCGTGGCAGGTCCCCGACCCTTCCCGGCTGCGCCTCCGGTTGTCCGTCAACGGCACCGTGATGCAGGACGACACTGCCGAAGACATGCTGTTCGCCATCAAGCACCAGGTTTCCTACCTGTCCCGGCATACCCGACTGCGGCCGGGCGATGTCCTGTGCACCGGTTCGCCTGCCGGGTTCGGCGTCCACCACGGACGGTTCCTCCGTGCCGACGATGTGGTTACCGCGCAGGTGACCGGGCTCGGCGAGCAACATCTGCGCTGCGTCGCGACCGAGGACCCATCCGCCGCACTGCGCGAAAAAGAGAAAGAGCTGATGCGATGACCAAGGAACAGCACACCGTGCTGCTCACCGACCGGGCGTGGCCCGACGACACGGTCGAGCGAGCCACGATCGAATCCGCCGGTTTCAAATTCGTCAGCGGTCCTCCGGATCCGGCGCCCGCGGGCGTTATCGAGGCGCTGGTGGCGGAACACCAGCCATCGGCGATCCTCACCTGCTGGGCGCGGGTGTCCGCCACCGCCATCGCCAGCTCCCCGGCGCTGCGGATCGTTGCCCGTCTGGGTGTCGGTCTGGACAATATCGCCGTACCAGCCGCGACCGCCCTCGGCGTGCTGGTGACCAACGTTCCCGACTACTGCGTCGAAGAAGTGTCCGATCACGCCGTTGGGCTTGTGCTGGCCTGGACACGGGGACTGGTGGTCGCCGACCGCGAGGTACGGGCCGGGCGCTGGAACCCGGCAAGCGCACGCTTACGCCGGCTCTCCGCACTGACCTGCGGAGTGGTGGGGTTCGGGCGAATCGGCAGTGCGACTGCGATGAAACTGCGCGCGCTCGGCGCACACGTCGTGACCAGCACCCCTCTGCCCCCTTCGGACACGGGTGGCGTGCCGGTGGTCGAGATGGGCCAGCTGCTGGCCTGCAGCGACGTCGTAATCCTGCACGCACCGCTCACGAGCGAGACGCACCACCTCATCGGTGCCCGCGAACTCGCGCTGATGCCGCCCGGAGCACTGCTGGTCAACGTCAGTCGCGGCGGGCTGGTCGACACCGACGCGGTCATGGCGTCGCTGCGCGCAGGCCACCTCGGTGGCGCGGGCCTCGACGTCCTCGAAGAAGAACCGGCCGTGCCCGCCGAGCTACTGGAGCACCCGTCGGTGGTGGTCACCCCGCATATCGCGTTCTCGTCGGACGCGTCGGTCGTCGACCTTCGCCGCGGCGCGGCGGAAGAAGTCGTCCGAGTCCTGCGCGGCGAAACCCCGCGGTATCCCTGCAACCACCCTGCACAGAAGACAAAGAACGGAGTGTCTATATGAGCGTGATCGGCAGCGTGCACGGCCGCCAGGTGCTGGACTCGCGTGGACGGCCCACGGTGGAAGTCGAGCTGGTTCTGGAATGCGGCATCGTCGCCCGTGCTTCCGTGCCTTCCGGTGCATCGACCGGCACGTATGAAGCGCATGAGCTTCGCGACGGTGACGACGCGTTTTTCAACGGCCTCGGCGTGCTGTCCGCTGTCGACCACGTCAACGGGGAGATCGCCGCCGCCCTGCGCGGACTCGACGTGATGGATCAGAGCGGCTGCGATCGCCTGCTGCGCGAACTCGACGGCACCCCCGGATTGTCCCGGCTCGGCGCCAACGCGGTGCTGGGTACGTCGCTGGCGCTCTGCCGGGCCTCGGCCGAGGTGACCGGCCAGCCGCTGTATCGGCGCATCGCCGATCTCGCCGGTGTCACCGAACCGGTACTGCCCATGCCGATGGTGAACATCCTCTCCGGCGGATTGCACGCTGGACGCGGAATGGACGTGCAGGACTTTCTCGCCGTGCCGATCGCGGCGACATCGATGCTGGAGGCGATCCAGCTCACCGCGCGGGTCCGTGACGCGGCGACGGTCGTATGTATCGAACGCGGGCTGCCGGTATTGCTCGCTGACGAGGGTGGGCTGAGTCCTGGGTGCCGCACCGGGCGGGAGGCGCTCGAGTTGCTCGTTACCTCGATCGAACGGGCCGGGCTGGTGCCCGGCGTGGACATCGCAATTGCGATCGATGTCGCCGCCGCGTCCCTGTACGACACCACTACCGGCGACTACCGGTTGCGTCGGGAGGAGCGCCGGGTGGGCACCGAGGAAATGATCGAGATGATGTCGTCATGGGTGGACGACTTCCCGATTGTGTCTATCGAGGACGCGCTCGACGAGGAAGACTGGGACGGGTGGGAGACGCTGACCGCACGGCTCGGAGATCGGGTGCGACTCATCGGCGATGATCTGTTCACGACCAATCCGAAACGCCTGGCTCAGGGGATCGCGCGGAAATGCGCTAACGGTGTCCTCGTGAAGGTCAATCAGAACGGAACGCTGACCGGCACTCTCGAGGTTGTTGCCGCAGCCGCCGACGCGGATTATGTTTCCGTGGTTTCGGCGCGTTCCGGTGAGACCGAGGACAGTTTCCTCGCCGATCTTGCGGTCGGCACGGCCGCGGGGCAGATCAAGGTCGGGTCGGTACGTTCGTCGGAACGACTGGCCAAATACAACCAGCTGATCCGCATCGCGGAGGACGCAAGTCTGCCGTTCCGCGAGTTCCCCATGCCCAGTTCCGTTCCCGCGGCAGGTCCGATCCGGTGACCACGCCGGACCTCCGCGCAGATGTGCAAGCGTTCCTGCGCAGGCAGGGATTGCTCGGCCCGGGGGAGCATGCGTCACTGATTCCGTTGGCCGGCGGTGTGTCTTCGGATCTGTGGAAAGTGGAACTTCCGACCGGCACCGTGTGCGTCAAGGGGGCACTGGCCCAGCTCAAGGTCGCGCACGAGTGGCGCGCACCCCTCTCGCGAAACCGGGTCGAGTACGACTGGCTACAGTTCGCTGCTTCGCTATGTCCGGGCCAGGTGCCTCAGGTAATCGCCTACGACGACGAGGGCGGCCTGTTCGCGATGGAATTCCTGCCACCGGAGCGCTATCCGGTGTGGAAGGCGCAATTGCTCGCGGGCCGGGTGGATGTCGCGGCAGCCCGAGCGGTCGGAGATCTCGTCGGCAGGCTGCACTCGGCGAGCGCCGCCGATCCGCGCAGTCCGCTTCGATTCGCCACCGACGAGAACTTCGACGCCTTGCGCATCGAACCGTTCCTGCGGGTCACCGCGAACGCCCATCGGGACCTGCGGCATCGGTTCGCCGAACTGGCTCGGACGACGGCAGCCACAGACCTCGCTGTCGTGCACGGTGACGTCAGTCCGAAGAATATCCTGCTCGGACCCGACGGCCCGGTCCTCCTGGACGCGGAGTGCGCGTGGTTCGGCGACCCCGCGTTCGATATCGCGTTCTGCGTCAACCACCTACTCATCAAGTCGGTCAAGCTGCCGGGACAGGCCGCCGAATTGCGCTCGGCCGCACAAGCGCTGGCCGACGGGCACGCACGCCACATCGACTGGGAACCACCGGACGCGCTCGCCCGGCGAGTAGCGGCGCTGCTACCCGCGCTCGCACTGGCACGCGTAGATGGCGCTTCCCCGGTCGAATACCTGGACGAGGCTCAGCGAGACGAGATCCGCAAGATCGGCCGGGTACTGCTTCGCGATCCCGCATCGACAGTCGGCCGATTGCTCGACCGGTGGGCGGCGCTCTCGCGTGGCGATGTCGGTAAGGACCTACCGTGACCTTTTCCCTCGCGACGATCCGTGTCGACGGCTTGCCGACCCCGGTGCTCAGCACAGCGGGTAGGCATTACCGAATCGCCGACCTCGCCCCGGAAGTCCTCGCACCGGACCCCTCCGCCGGGCTGATGACAGTGTTCGCGCACTGGGCCGAAGCCGAACCCGTGCTGTCGCGGGCTGCTCGCGACCTCACCGGGGGGGTGCTGACCTGCACCGAAGTCGATGCGCCCAGGCGGCTCGAGGACTGGCTGACACCGTTGCGTTATCCCAACAAGGTCGTGTGCACCGGCGCGAACTACTACGACCACCTGACGCAGGACGGCGGCCACGCCGACTTCACGAAGGAAGACAACATCCCGGTCTTCTTCCTGAAACCGCCCACCACAACACTCGTCGGCCAGGGCAAGTGTGTGCGTTATCCCGTCCAGTCGAACAAGTTCGACTACGAACTCGAGCTGGCGTTCGTGATCGGCAAGCGCGGCAGACGGATTGCGGTCGAAGAGGCTCGTGACTACGTCGCCGGCTATACGATCGGCCTCGATCTGTCGGCGCGCGACTGGCAGCGTCATCCGCGGCATCTCGCCAAGTTCGACCTGTTCGGCGGCAAGGCGTTCGACGACAGCTGCCCTCTGGGACCGGGCATCGTGCCCGCGCGGTTCGTCGACGACGGAAACCTGGAGCTGCGCTTCCGCCTCAACGGTGTGCTCCGGCAGGAAGCCAACACCAAGGACATGATCTGGCCGGTGCCGGAGCTCGTCTCCCGGATCAGCGAGCACATCACGCTCGAGCCGGGCGATGTAGTGCTCACCGGTACCCCGGCCGGTGTCGGGCTCAGCACCGGCGTGTGGACCAAGGTCGGCGATCACCTCGACGCCGAGATCACCGGCCTGGGTTCACTGCATGTAGAGATAGTCGAGGACGGTTCGGATGCCGGTAGCGAGTGAGGAATCGTTGGCCGCGACCACAGTTGGCGTCGTCGGCTGCGGCTTGATGGGATCGGGCATCGCGGAAGTGTTCGCGCGTGCCGGACACGCCGTGATCGTGCACGAGGTCGACGCGGCTGCCGCCGCTCGTGGGCGACGCCGCGTGGAGCGCTCGCTGGCAAAGGCGGCAGCCTCGGGCAAGCTCACCGACGGGGACGTCGAGGCCGCACTCGATCGGATCACTTTCGGCAGTGATCTCGACGCGCTCGGCCCGGTGGAATTGTGCATCGAAGCAGCCAGTGAAGACGCGACATTGAAGTTGGAGCTGTTCCAGAGGCTGGACGCAATCATCAAAGATGAGGACGCCATCCTGGCGTCGAACACCTCATCGGTGCCCATTACGAGATTGGGTACCGCTACCCGGCGTCCCGCGCAGGTCATCGGCGTGCATTTCTTCAATCCGGCGCCAGTGCTTCCACTCGTCGAGGTAGTGCCGGGCCTGCTGACGTCGCCCGACGTCGTACGCCGGGTACGGGAACTGGCCGAGCGCGACCTCGGCAAGACGGTCATCCTGTCGAAGGACCGGGCCGGCTTCGTCGTCAACGCTCTTCTGGTGCCCTACCTCTTGTCCGCCGTTCGTATGGTCGAGGCGGGGTTCGCCACGCCAAGCGACATCGACGCCGGAATGCGCGGCGGTTGCGCCCATCCGATGGGGCCGTTGCGTCTGGCCGACCTCATCGGCATCGACACCGTGGTGGCCATCGCGACCTCGATGTTCGCCGAGTTCAAAGAACCGCTGTACGCGCCGCCGCCAATGTTGTCGCGCATGGTCGACGCCGGCCTGCTCGGTCGCAAGAGTGGGCGCGGGTTTTACGACTATCCACTGTCCGACATCGAAGAAAACTGAGGTGATGTCCGTGTCCGGAGCTCTCGACAACGTGCGGGTTCTCGACTTCACCCGAATCCTGGCCGGGCCCTTCGCGACGATGCAGCTCGCCGATTTCGGTGCCCAGGTCACCAAGGTCGAACGCCCCGGCACCGGTGACGACACCCGCGGCTGGGGCCCGCCCTACGACGCGCATGGGCAGGCGACCTACTTCCAGGCGGTCAATCGCAACAAGGACAGCATCGTCCTGGACCTGACCGATGAGCGCGACCGTGCGCGCGCCCGGGCGCTCGCCGTCGACGTCGATATCGTAGTCGAGAATTTCCGCCCGGGTTTGATGGCCGAGTTCGGTCTCGACTACGACCAGCTCCGGCCGGCCAACCCCGGACTTGTCTACTGCTCTATCACCGGTTTCGGCCGTGGCGCCGGAGCTGCCCTACCTGGATACGACCTGCTGATCCAGGCACTCGGTGGTTTGATGAGTATCACCGGCAGCGCGGACGGCGAGCCGCAGAAGGTCGGGGTTGCCCTGGTCGATGTCCTCGCTGGTCTGTTCGCCACCACCGGCATCCTGACCGCACTCCACCACCGGCAGATCACCGGTGCGGGGCAGCGAGTCGACATCGACCTGCTGAGTTGTCTGCTCGCGGCGCTGGTCAACCAGGCAAGCGCCTACACCGCCGCCGGGGTGGTACCTACCCGGATGGGCAACCAGCACCCCAGCATCGCCCCCTACGAGCTGCTGTCCTGCGCCGACGGCGACCTCGTGCTCGCCGTCGGCAACGACCGCCAGTTCGCTACGCTGTGCGACGAACTCGGAGCACCGCACCTCCCCGTCGACCCACAGTTCGCCACCAACACCGCACGCGTCCAGCACCGGGACAAGCTGCGCGCCGAACTCGAAAACCGGCTCGCGACAAAGTCGGCCGCCGACTGGGCAGCCGCGCTGGCGCGGGTGCGGGTCCCCGCAGGTACCGTCAACGACATCGCCGGCGCCTTCGAACTCGCGGCTCAACTCGGCCTGGATCCCATTGTGGAACTCACCCGCAGCGACAGCAGTAAGGTCTCGTTGTGCCGCAACCCCATCAACCTCTCGGCAACCCCGGCCAGCTACCGATCCGCACCACCACCACTGGGGCTGCCCTGAAAATGTGGGCATCCGAGATAGCGGGTAGCCGAGGCATTTTGCCTCGGCGCCGTTCCCTGTGGTTCCGGCTCGGAACTCGGGCGGCGGCAGCACCCTTGGGTTCCTACGCACCCCCGGCCGTCGGTGGAATGGCACCGAGATTCGGCCTCAGCCAAGGTGTCAGCGCCGACGGATCGGCTTCGGTCAGGTGTTCCAGCGGGCCAAGGCCTTGCCACGGTGTCGATGTCGTGGAGATGTTGCGTCATGCGCCTGGAATACGCCGATCGTTTTCGCGTGACATGAGTGTTGGGCAGGCCGGATCGGGATGCGCGCTGCACAGCTCATGATTCGATCCATTTCGTCTCAGCCGTGTCGAGGAAGTCGATCCGGTTCACGTCGGTTCGGCCGAGTAGCTGGTTGGCTAGGAACATAGCGCGGTACGGGTTGCTGGCGCGGATCCACTGGGACTGATGCTCCAGGCCGTTGCCGTTGCGATAGTGCACCCGATATTCGTACGTACTCATCTCTATTGCCTTCTTGTTCTACCTTCCCGGTTTCCGAGCGGCGGCGAAATCGACAGCGGCGCCAGCGCGGTCATGTCGGCAATTCCACCAGGTGCGCATGGCCGCGAGACGCGAGGAAATCCAGGAGGCACATCCGCGAAATCGCCATCCCGGACATGTGCCCGGCCAGGGTTACAACAACACCCGCTTCTGCGCGGCGACACTCGTGAACAAGGTCGGCAAACGCCTGCGGGACCGCGCAAGTCTGCGGTGACGACTCGCGGAACACCGCGCCGAACTCATAGCCGTGCTCACCTGCGAACGTCTCCAGCTGGGCCTCGCACAGGGATACGTCCGCGCCCGTCAACAAGTCCAAGCGAAGATAGCCATACATCAGTGGCCGAACCGTCGGGTCACTGGACCGCAGGACATCCCCTGAATCGCCGTTCTGTTTGCTCATGATGTGCCAACTGGGTCGATATGGACGGTGGAATGGGTCGCTCATTTCTGTCGAGCCCGAATGATGATGAGGTTATAACTATGCCTACATAGCAGTCAAGGAAAAATGTGGCTGCCGCCACAAAATAGGTTGATCAGGCTGCGGCACTGCGAGGCTGTCGTTGTGGACCGATGCGGCTCAGGGTGCCTGCTCGCCGCCTTGGCGGAGTTGGACGAGCCCTGCCTCCACCTTGCGGAGCAGAGCAACGGTCGAGTCGAGGTCCGCGGTGTCGCCGGTGGCCGCGTAGACGCATTCGGACCACAGCTTGCGCACCAGCGCGTAATTACTCGTCCCCTGGGCGGTCGGATAGATCTCCACCTCACGGCCGTCCGCGGCACTGCTACGCCGCTCGACCAGCCCCTTGCCCTCCAAACTACGCAGCACCGTGCTCAGATTGGTGCGCTGCAAACCCGACGCGTGCGCGACCCGGCTCGGCGTGGTTCCCGGGTGACGATGCAGATAACGCATCACCGTGCCCTCCGACGGCGTCAACGACACCGCCTCCGGGTTGACGTAGGCGGGGAACTTGATCTCCCGCGAGATGGCGAACACCAGATCAGCGAAGTCGGCCCACTGATCCGCCGATGCCTTCGACACGCGCCGGACCCGGCGACCTGCATCATCTCCCACGAACGCCATCGTACTACTTAGCAAGACATAGTTATTGATCCATAGCTAATCGCCAAATGAATCGGTAGTAGCGAACGCGCCGACCATCGAGACCAGCTGTGACTGCACGATTACACCCGAGCCCACCAGCGCGGCCAGGACATGGGTCGAGGAAATCTTGATCCGCGGCGAGCGGCGCAGGCCCTGATCGGCCATCGCCACATCCTGCCAGGAGCCGTTGGGCCGCAACTCTTCCCGTAGGTGGCAGGGGCCTACGGGTTTGCGGGACCGCTCGTGCGGCTTGCGAAAGCGCGTAAGGCCCGCTCGACGCACCTGTCGATGAAGCAGTCGTCGACCGGCTCGCCGGTCACCAGGATGCGCAGATAGACCGGTGCGATCGCCATCTCGTTGAACTCCAGCGGATCGGTGTCGTCCGGGAGTTCGCCACGCGCGATCGCGCGCTCGACGATGGCGGCCGTGCCCTCGAAACGCGCCGTCCAGAACCGGCGACTCGCTATCCGTATCTGCGCGGAGTCGGCCAGCGCGACCTGGGTCCGCAGCAGCGCGAGCAGCGGCGGCCGGGCGAGCACCGCTACGACCTCGTTCACCAGTTGGACCAGGTCGGCGCGCAGTGAGCCGGTATCCGGGATGGGGATTTGATCGCCCATATGCGTCAGCGCGGCGTCGGCGACCAGATCCTGTTTGTCCGGCCAGCGGCGGCGAATCGTCGTGGGATGGACACCGGCGAGCCGAGCGACATCGGGAATTTCGAAGCCGTCGTAGCCCTGTCGCAGCAGCAGATCGAGGGTCGCCTGCCGCACGGCCGCGACGACGCGTGCGCTGCGTCCGCCCGGCCGCGGCCGTCGTTCCACCTTTTCGCGCTGGCCCACGACCACAGCTTGACATCCGGCATGCCCACCGCCAAACTCGCTTAAAGCACTTCTGAGTGCGTTAAGGAGATTCGATGAGCAGCCGCCCGATGCATCCACGATCCACATTCGGCCGAAGGCGATTTCTGGTGAGCGGCGCGGTGGCCGCAGGTGCGCTGGCCCTTGCCACGCCGATGCCGGCCGGCGCCGAACCCGCTGTCCCTCGCTGGCTTGACCGCCTGTTCTTCGACTTCCAATTGCGCAGGCTGCTCGGTGAGGCGCCGCTGGGAGGCGCGAACGTAGCGGAGGTGGTGGCTGCAGTCCAGGAAATCGGGCCGTCCCCGAGCGCCCAGGCGTGGGTACGCGCGTTCGCGGCGCTGGGGCGTGATTTGGCGCGACAGTCTGCCGACATGATCGCGAGCGATCCGAACGGCGCCGCCGCGACCGCGCTGCGTGCCGCCAATTACCTCCGCGCGGCCGAATTCTTCGTCGAACCCCTCGGTTCCTCGCTGGATACGAAGATCGCGCTGTATCGCGAGATGCGCCAGTCTTTCGCGATCGGCACGCGGGGGCAGCGGATCGAGGCGGTCCAGATTCCCTACGAAAACACTGTGCTCGACGCCTATTACGTCCGTCCGGACGGCGTGGCCGACGCAACCCATCCGGCCGTGGTCTTCTTCGGTGGCCTCGATAGCGTCGGCGAGGAGCTCTACCTCTGGGCCGGAAAAGAATTGGCGCGCAATGGTATCGGCGCTCTCCTTGTGGATGGTCCCGGAAACGGCGCTTCGCTGCGGTTTCGGGGCATCCTGTCGCGGTACGACTACGAGGCCGCCACCGCCGCGGCCGTCGATTTTCTCGGCCGCGATCCGAAAGTCGATCCGGACCGGATCGGCCTGATCGGAATCAGCCTCGGCGGTTATTACGCGGCCCGGTCAGCGGCCTTCGAGCATCGTGTGCGGGCAACCGTGGTGTGGGGTGCCATCTGGGACGAGTCCGAAATCCTTGCCAGCCGAAGTGATATCGAGACGAAATTCTTCCTTGCCCAGTACGGGACCTGGGTGTTCGGCGGCGGCAACCCCGTCCGGGCTTTCATCGACGCGCGCCGGTTCACCATCGCCCCGGTAGCCCATCTGATCCGCAATCCGATCCTCATCATCCACGGCGCCGACGACGCTCTGGTGCCGGTGTCGCAAGCCCAGCAGCTCTACGATGCCGTCCAAGCGCCCAAGGCCCTGCATCAAGCGCCCAAGGCCCTGCATGTCGTCCCTTCCGGTCGGCCGGGCTCGGCCCATTGTCAGGCCGACCACATCCCCGCCGCCTGGGAAGTCATGATTCCGTGGCTCTTGGACCAGCTGACGTGAGCGTTCAGCGCCACGGCGAACCTGTGGCACAAGTTGGCGAAGGTTGGCGCCGACTGCGCAACGGGTGTAGAGACTGACAAATCCTGCGGTGATGTGTCAAAGCTATTGAGAATGTGCAGGTGTAATTGATTTGCTAGACAGTCGCTGTCGCGGATGTGGATTCTCTTCGGTGTATTCGGAAAAGTGGGGTGCGGTCAATTCATCTAGTACGTTCTCTGGGATAACGAGAAGCGGTTCTCGGGAGAGGGTGGCGTCCGGCAGTGCTCGGCCGCCTGTGCTGATCCCGGCCGCCCGGCGCTGCCGGGCGGATAGGTGGAGGTGTCCATGCTCGTCGACCACGCCGTCGTCACCTGGCTGGGAGGCAAGGATCAACTGATCGTGTGTGCGGATCTACTGGCCGGTAGGCCGACCCGGCGCGTTCGGCACGGTTTCGTCGATGGCTCATCCTCCGGCGTCGACCGCGCGGATCCCATGGATCGTGCCGGGCGGGTGCGGTCCGGCTGCCGACGCCGGCAGTGGGGTGGGATGCGCGGGAATCCGCTGGTCGTGGCAGGTGAAGCCCACCGAAAGTCGGGCGACGCGCGAAATCAGAACTCCCGGTACGTCATTACCCATGGCGCCCTCCCTGTCGATGGAGGAGGCAGTCTGCGAGATGACCCGGCACGGTGCCGGGACGCCGTACCGATACACAGACCTGGGGGAGTTCACAACGAGAATGTGTCGAAGAATGTTTATTGATCAATTCCGCAAGGCTCGAAAAGTCCTGGGCTGCGCGGCGCTTGTCGCATGTGTTGTCGCCGGGTGCGGGACCGGCCGCTCCGAGGATCCGGCGGCGAGCGAGCCGACCATCACCGAGGCCGCCGCGCGGACCGATCAAAAGGGCCTGTCCCTCATCGTGCCCGGCACGTTGGCCGCGAGTTTCGCCGACCTGGCGGCAGGCGTGCGCGGGAAGCTCGGGATGGCGGTCATGCCGGTCGGCGGCACTCAGCCGGTGACCTTCGGCGACTGGACCAGCGGTCCGGCGTGGTCGACGATGAAGGTGCCGCTGACCATCGCCGCGTTGCGCCGCAATCCGGGCACCTCGAACTACGCCGCGTCCGCGGCGATCACCGCCTCCGACAACTCTGCCGCCGAGACGCTGTGGCAATCGCTCGGCAGCCCGCAGGAGGCGGCCCAGGCCGTGCAGGCGGTGCTGCGCGAAGGGGGCGACACCAAGACCGCCGTGCCCGCTACCCGTTCCCGTCCTGAGCATTCGGCCTTCGGGCAAGCGGACTGGTCGCTGGTCGACCAGGTGCGGTTCGCCTCGCGGCTGCCTTGTCTGTCGGAGGCCAGCCGCGTGACCGCGCTGATGGAACAGGTCGTCGTCAGCCAGCGCTGGGGTCTCGGCGAGTTCAGCGGAGCCGAATTCAAGGGCGGGTGGGGGCCGGAACCCTCGGGCGTTTACTTGGTGCGCCAGTTCGGGCTCATCACCGCTCCTTCCGGGCAAATCGCCATCGCGGTGGCGGTGCAGCCGGATTCGGGGACGTTCAGCGACGGCATGAACGTTCTGGACCGGCTTGCCGCGGTCGTCTCCCAGCATCTCGACGAATTGCCCGGTGGTCGCTGCCCGGCGGGGTGAGGACATCCGTCCAGGTCACCAAGTAAATGTTACTCATCGTTCACGGGGGGTCGGGGCTGCCGAGATCGGACATGAGGGGCAAGATAGCGGCCATGCGCATCGGAGTCTTGACCGGAGGCGGAGACTGCCCAGGACTGAACGCGGTCATCCGGGCCGTCGTTCGCACCGCGAACGGCCGCTACGGCGACGCGATCGTCGGCTTCGAGGATGGCTGGCGTGGCCTATTGGAAGACCGGAAGATCCAGATCCAGAACGACGACCGCACCGACCGTATCCTGGCCAAGGGCGGCACCATCCTCGGCACCGCGCGCACCAACCCCGAAGTGCTGCGCGCCGGTCTCGGCCGGATCAAGCAGACCCTGGACGACAACGGCATCGAGGCGCTCATCCCGATCGGCGGCGAGGGCACGCTCACCGCCGCGAGCTGGCTGGCCGACGAAGGCGTTTCGGTGGTCGGCGTCCCCAAGACCATCGACAACGACATCGATTGCACCGACGTCACTTTCGGTCACGACACGGCGCTGAGCATCGCCAGCGAGGCGATCGACCGGCTGCACACCACCGCAGAGTCGCATCAGCGCGTCATGCTCATCGAGGTGATGGGCCGCCATGCGGGCTGGATCGCGATCCACGCGGGCATGGCCGCGGGTGCGCACCTGACCCTGGTGCCGGAGGTCCCGTTCGACGTGGCCGAGGTGTGCACCATGATCAAGCGCCGGTTCCAGCGCGGCGACAAGCATTTCATCTGCGTCGTCGCCGAAGGCTCGCATCCGGCCCCGGATTCTGGATTCACCTTGCGTGAGGGCGGTATCGACGAGTTCGGCCATGAGCGTTTCACCGGTGTCGCCCAGCAGCTCGGTGTCGAGATCGAACGGCGCATCGGCAAGGAGGTCCGCACCACCGTGCTCGGCCACGTCCAGCGCGGCGGCAGCCCCACCCCTTACGACCGGGTATTGGCCACCCGTTTCGGCCTGCACGCAGCCGAGGCTGTGCACGCGGGCCGGTTCGGCCAGATGGTCGCACTGCACGGCACTACCATCGATCTCGTTCCGCTCTCGGAGGCAACCAAGCAGCTCAAGCGCGTCCCTCCGGAGCGCTACCGCGAGGCAGAGGCGTTCTTCGGCTGAGTAGGCCGATTCGGCGGCGCGGTACGCGCGGCGAATAGCCCGAGCCGGTCCGGATCGTCGGTACTGTGAATCGCATGCGCAGTGGGCGACTGATCGCGTTGGCTCTGTTCGTGATCGCCGCACTGGTGGCCGGGTGTTCGGAGTCGAATCCGCCCGAGCCGACCATCGGCGACTGGCACGGCTCCATCGAGGTACCCGGTCAGCCGATCCAGGTTGGGGTCAGCTTCCGCGATGACGGGACGGCCACGATCGACATCCCGGCGCAGGGCGCGACCGACGTGCAGTTGAAGGACGTCAGCTCCGATCACAACGGAGTGTCGTTCGCGATTCCGGATATCCCGGGCGACCCGGTGTTCCGCGGCCGGTACGAGTCCGGATCCGACGAGATCACCGGCGATTTCACGCAGGGGGGCCAAAGCTTCCGGCTCGTGCTGAGCCGAGGCGAGGTCGAACCACTGGCCCGGCCGCAGGAGCCGAAGCCGCCGTTCCCGTACAAGTCCGAGGACGTCACCTACCGCAACGGCGACATCACCATCGCGGGCACGCTGACCGAGCCGCAGGGTCCGGGCCCGTTCCCCGCCATTTTCATGATCACCGGAAGTGGTCCGCAGGACCGCAACGAAGAACTCATGGGCCACAAGCCCTTCCTGCTGCTGGCCGACACCTTCACCCGCGCGGGCTACGCCGTGCTGCGCACCGACGACCGCGGCGTGGGCGCCACCACCGGCAAGCTGGACGACGCGAACTACACCGACCTGGCCGAGGACGCCGCGGCGGGCGTCCGATTCCTCCGCGCCCGCCCCGAGATCGATCCGGCCCGCGTCGGGCTCTTCGGCCACAGCGAGGGCGGTTACCTCGCGCCGCTGGTCGCCACGCGCCCGGACAGCGGCGTCGCGTTCGCCGTGCTGATGGCGGGGCCGGGCGTGCCGGGTTCGGACATCCTCGTCGAACAGACCCGCCTGATCGCGACCGCGAACGGCACACCCGCTGACCAGGTGGACACCCGCGTGCGCGAAATCAGCGAGCTGGCCGCTCTGCTGAAAGCGGGCGACTTGGCGGGCGCCAAGGACCTGGCGCGCCGCCAGAACCAGGCGTTGCCCGCCGATCAACGCGTGCCCGACGAGCAGGCGGCCGCGGGTATCACGCCCTATCTGGCCGCTCTGGTCGCCTACAACCCCGCGCCCGCCCTCGCCGCCCTGCGCATTCCGGTGCTGGCGTTCTTCGGCGGCAAGGATCTCCAGGTTCCCGCCGCCCAGAGCGAGCAGCCCATGCGCGACCACTTGGCCGCCGACCCGGACGCGACCGTCCACGTCTTCCCCGGGCTCAACCACCTGATGCAGCCCACCGAGACGGGCCGTCCCAGCGAGTACAGCTCCATCCCCACGACCATCGCGCCCGAGGTGCTCGATTACGTCACCGGCTGGCTGCGGCAGCGGGTCCCGGCGAAGTAGCAGCGCGCCGCGAGAGCCGCTGCGCTGCGACGGGAACGCTTACTTAGACTTATGGCCATGAGCGCACCCACGGTCGACCTGATGGATTACTCGGATGTCATCGCCCGGTTCGAGCCGGTGCTCGGCATGGAGGTCCACGTCGAGCTGTCCACCGCGACGAAGATGTTCTGCGGTTGCCCGACCGAGTTCGGCGCCCAGCCGAACACCCAGGTGTGCCCGGTGTGCCTTGGTCTGCCCGGCTCGCTTCCGGTGGTGAATCAGCAGGCCGTCGAGTCGGCGATCCGGATCGGGCTGGCGCTGAACTGCACGATCACGCCGTGGGGCCGGTTCGCGCGCAAGAACTACTTCTACCCCGACCAGCCGAAGAACTACCAGATCAGCCAGTACGACGAGCCGATCGCCACGAACGGTCACCTGGACGTGCTGCTCGACGACGGCAGCACCTTCCGGGTGGAGATCGAACGCGCGCACATGGAGGAGGACACCGGCAAGTCGGTGCACATCGGCGGCGCGACCGGCCGGATCCACGGCGCGAGCCACTCCTTGCTGGACTACAACCGGGCAGGCGTTCCGCTGATCGAGATCGTCACCAAGCCGATCACCGGCGCGGGGGAGCGTGCGCCGGAGGTGGCGCGGGCGTACGTGACGGCGCTGCGCGATCTGCTGAAGTCGCTCGACGTCTCCGACGTGAAGATGGAGCAGGGCTCGCTGCGCTGCGACGCGAACGTCTCGCTGATGCCCATCGGCGCAACCGAGTTCGGCACCCGCACGGAGACCAAGAACGTCAACTCGCTGCGCAGCGTCGAGGTCGCGGTGCGTTTCGAGATGCGCAGGCAGGCCGCCATCCTTGCGGACGGCGGCACCATCGTGCAGGAGACCCGCCACTTCCACGAGACCGACGGCACCACCTCACCCGGCCGCCGCAAGGAGACCGCCGAGGACTACCGCTACTTTCCCGAACCCGATCTGGAGCCCGTCGCGCCCGACGCCGAATGGGTCGAGCGGCTGCGCGGCACCATCCCCGAGTACCCCTGGCTGCGCCGCGCGCGCATCCAGTCCGATTGGGGCCTGTCCGACGAGGTGATGCGCGACCTGGTCAACGCGGGTGCGCTCGACCTGATCATCGCCACCGTCGACGCGGGCGCCCCGGCCAACGAGGCGCGCTCCTGGTGGGTCGCCTACCTCACCGAGAAGGCCAAGGAGCGCGAGGTCCAGCTCGACGAGCTGCCGATCACCCCCGCCCAGGTGGCCGAGGTGATCAAGCTGGTCGACGCGAAGACCATCAACAACAAGGTCGCCAAGCAGGTCGTCGACTACGTGCTGGCGGGTGAGGGCGACCCGGCGCAGATCGTCGAGGCCAAGGGCCTGGGCATGGTCAGCGACGACAGTGCACTGCAGGCGGAGGTGGAGAAAGCGCTCGCCGCCAACCCCGACATCGCCGACAAGATCCGCTCCGGCAAGGTCCAGGCCGCGGGCAAGATCGTCGGTGACGTCATGAAGGCCACCCGCGGCCAAGCCGACGCGGCGCGCGTGCGCGAGCTGGTGCTCGCCGCCTGTAGCTGAGAGCTCGTCGCTTCCCGCGACCAGCGTGCGGCCTGAGATGGCTCGAAGGGGCCGGCTCCACGGAGCCGGCCCCTTCGTCGTCCCGGATCAGTCCGGTCCGCCGCCTCCGGGCTGCGGCGGTGGGATGCGGACGACGCGGTCGTCGAACGGGCCCGGCTGTCCGTCGGTCTTGTTCACCGTTGTTACCCAAATGGTGCCGTCGGCGCCGATCGCGGCGCCGCCGAGCTGGCCGTACCTGTCCTGGGCGACCAGTGTCGGCGCCGCGGTGACCGCGTGGGTGTTCGGGTCGGCGGCCGTGATGGCGACCGCCTTCGCGCGGGTCAGCGAGATCGCGACACCGTCGACGGCCGCGGCGCAACCGGCGACGCCGGGGCGGTCGGGCCAGGTCCACGCGGTCGTGACCACGCCGTCGCCGCTGACGCGCTGCAACCGGTCTTCGGCGGCGGTGCGGTCGGTGATCCAGATGCTGTCCTTGGTGTCCCGGCAGACGTCCCCCGCGGTGCCGATGCCCGAGACGGCGATTTCCGGCGGCGACGTGCGGCCGGGCACCAGCGAGTTCACCCGCAGCAGCTTGCCGGCGAGCGAGCCGGCGGAGGCCGCCGCGGAGGGGTTGCCCGCGTCGCCGGTCAATACGAGCATCTGATCGGGGGAGGCGAAATCGATCGCGCCGCGATTTCCGCTGGGGCCCTTGGGGATTCCGGTGAGGATGTCCTTCGGCGCGCCGCCCTCGGCGATGCGGACCACCCGGTTGTCGCTGGAGGTGGTGATGTAGGCGTACATCAGGCCGTCTTCGCGGTAGGTCGGGGACAGCGCGATGTCACTCAGACCCCCGTCGGTGGAGCCGTCCACGTCCAGCCGCGCGATCTCGACCGGCGGCTGTTCCGGGGCCACCTCGAGGATCCGTCCGGTGCGGCGCTCGGCGACCAGCGCGCCGTCGCCGAGCGTGACCAGCCCGCCGGTCGTGTCCAGACAGGTCGCGACCACCGCCGGGTCCGGATCGATGCAGGGCCCGCTCGGCCGCGTGGTCGAGGTGGGCGGCTGGTTCGGTTTCTTCGGGTCGATGTTGGCTCCGCGCAGGGTCGGTTCCGGGGTGAACGGACTGGACGCCGAATCATCGAACCGGGCGCAACCGGCCAGCAGCGCGGCACCGAGCGCCAAGCTCGCCGCGACCCGGCCAACGACAACCAAACTCATAGCTCAGACGTTACGGAAATACCGTCGCGCGCGCCCCCTCCGGGTGGGTGTTGTGCCCAGACTGACACGCCGTACCGCTTACTCGCACGCGATAGCGCGGCGCGGCTTAGGGTAGGGCCGTGACCGACAAGACGAAAGACACGCCCGAACCCCCGAGAGTGGCGGACTCCGCGCCGTCCACGGCCGTGCAGTCGGCGGTGTCGTCCACCGGTCGAGGAGTGAGCAGCCCGTTCGACTCGCCCACCAAGCAGTTCGATCGAGTGGATCCGTCCGGGCGCCCACCGCTGGGCAAGGACGTCCCCCGTACCGACGACGAACTCGGGCTCGACCCGGAGGTTCCGTCCACCGCGGAGACCAAGGCCGTGCCCACCTACGATTACGCGAGCATCCCGCCCGCGGCGGCCCCGCCGTCCGACACCGGCCCGCTGCGCCGCCGCCGCACCGCCGAGAACCGCCGCGGCACACTCGATCTCGGCCTGCTGCTGCTGCGCCTGGTCGTCGGCGGCACGTTCCTCTACCACGGGTTGCAGAAGCTCACCGGATGGTTCCACGGACCCGGCCTGGACGGCACCCGCGAGATGATGGAGAGCGGCGGCTGGGACCATCCCACGTTGTCCACCATCCTGGTCACCGCTGGCGAGGTCGGCGGTGGCACGCTGCTGATCCTCGGCCTGGCCACCCCGTTGGCGGCGGGCGCGGTGCTCGCGGTCATCCTGGACGCCTGGGCCTGGAAGCAGGGGATGGCCCCGGGCTTCCAGTACAAGGCAGGACCAGGCGCGGTCGAGTTGGAGAGCATCCTTGCCGGTGCGGCCACCGCCATCATCCTGACCGGCCCGGGCCGCTATTCCTTCGACGTCAAGCGAGGCTGGGCCACCCGGCCGCACATGGGGTCCTTCACCGTCCTTCTGCTCGCCATCGCCGCCGCGGTCGGCACCTACTGGTACCTACACGGTGGCAACCCGTTCACCGGGATAGGCCCGTTCGACTAACGCCGGTCGGCACCGAACCCGGTGGTGCTCTCCACTACACGGAAGTTCGCCGCCCCTACCGTCCAACGAGACCCTGATCGAGAACTGGCGCCGTGCCGACGGCGTCAGTTCCCGCTCGATCCGCACGGAACTGATGTGGTGCGCCGGAAACGGTGGCCCACATCAGGACGGGAGGGCACCGTTGTGTTGACGGGTGACGTCGCGGTCACGCTACTCGTGGATTCACCCGGCAGTTGGTGTGGAGGTATCCAGCGCTGCCGTTCGTGAAGTCGTAGATCGCGGCCGTCTGGGTGCCTTCCAGTGCATCCGAGGGCGGCATCAGGAAATGCGTCTCGCTCACCGGGAGCAGCTCATATCTGATGCGGTCCGGCTTCTGGAGGAATTCCGCCTGCATCGGGTCGAGGACCAAGGTCAGGTATAGCTGTCCGCGTTCGGCTGATACCTCGTGTCCCTGGTCAACGGCAGTTCGCCCGGTCAACTGAACAGCGCCGCTCGGTGACGGCCGCCGATGCGGGCGCAGGCCGATACGAGACCGCCCTGCGCCGCAGGGGGGCTACGGCACGTGGCGCACGGCGCCCTTGTCGGCCGACGTGGCCATCGCGGCGTATGCACGCAGAGCGGTTGTGACCGGACGATCGCGGTTGACCGGCTGCCACGGACGCTCGGAGGCCTCCATCTTCGCGCGGCGCTCGGTGAGCGCGGCGTCGTCGACGAGCACCTCGAGGGTGCGGGTGGCGACATCGATGCGGATCTGGTCGCCGTTCTCGACCAGGCCGATGACACCGCCGCTGGCGGCCTCGGGGGAGATGTGCCCGATCGACAGACCCGAGGTGCCGCCGGAGAACCGGCCGTCGGTGATCAGCGCGCACTGTTTGCCGAGCCCCGAGCCCTTCAGGAAGGCGGTGGGGTGCAGCATCTCCTGCATGCCGGGACCACCGGCCGGGCCCTCGTAGCGGACCACGATGACGTCGCCGGGCTTGATCTTCTTGCCCAGGATGACCGACACGGCCTCCTCCTGCGAGTCCACCACCACGGCGGGACCCTGGAAGGAGAACAGATCCTCGTCGATGCCCGCGGTCTTCAGCACCGCGCCGTCGGGCGCGATGTTGCCGCGCAGTACGACCAGGCCGCCCTCCTTGGTGTAGGCGTGCTCCAGATCGCGGATGCAGCCGCCCTCGGCGTCGGTGTCCAGGGACGACCAGCGGTTCTCGGTGGAGAACGGCTCGGTGGTGCGCACCCCGCCCGGCGCCGCGTGGAACAGTTCGATGGCTTCCTCGGATGCCTTGCCGGAGCGAATGTCCCAGGTGTCGAGCCACTCGTCGAGGGTCTCGGTGTGCACCGTGGTGACGTCGGTCTCCAGCAGACCGGCGCGGCGCAGCTCGCCAAGGATGGCGGGGATGCCGCCGGCGCGGTGCACGTCTTCCATGTGGTAGTCGGAGTTGGGCGACACCTTCGACAGTGTGGGCACCCGGCGGCTGGTCTCCTCGATGGTGTGCAGATCGAAGTCGATCTCACCCTCCTGCGCCGCCGCCAGCGTGTGCAGCACGGTATTGGTCGAGCCGCCCATCGCGACATCCAGTGCCATCGCGTTGCGGAAAGCATTGGCGTTGGCGACGTTGCGCGGCAGCACGGACGCGTCGTCCTCGCGGTACCAGCGGTTGGCGATGTCCACCACCACCGTGCCCGCCTTCTCGAACAGGGCCCGC
Source organism: Nocardia sp. NPDC051787 (assembly GCF_040681325.1). NCBI lineage: Bacteria > Bacillati > Actinomycetota > Actinomycetes > Mycobacteriales > Nocardiaceae > Nocardia > Nocardia sp. NPDC051787. The sequence goes on along the minus strand of NZ_JBFAYO010000023.1, from coordinate 6,262 downwards.
CGCGCGGCGTGCGTGGCAAGGGTGGAACCGTTGCCGGGCAGCGCGAGACCCAGCGCCTCGGTGAGGCAGTTCATCGAGTTGGCGGTGAACATGCCCGAGCACGAGCCGCAGGTCGGGCACGCGGACCGCTCGACCTCGGCCAAACCCTCTTCCGACACGGCCTGATTCGCGCTCGCGGAGATCGCGGTGATCAGATCGGTCGGTGCCTGCGCGACGCCGCCGACGACCACGGCCTTGCCCGCCTCCATGGGCCCGCCGGAGACGAACACGGCCGGAATGTTCAGCCGCATGGCGGCATTCAGCATGCCCGGGGTGATCTTGTCGCAGTTGGAGATGCAGACCAGCGCGTCGGCGGTGTGCGCGTTGACCATGTACTCGACCGAGTCGGCGATGATCTCGCGCGAGGGCAGCGAGTAGAGCATGCCGCCGTGTCCCATGGCGATGCCGTCGTCCACGGCGATGGTGTGGAATTCGCGCGGCACGCCACCGGCGGCGCGCACCGCGTCGGCCACGATCTCGCCGACGTTCTTCAGATGCACGTGCCCGGGCACGAACTGGGTGTAGGAGTTCGCGATGGCGACGATCGGCTTGCCGAAGTCGGAGTCGGTCATGCCGGTGGCGCGCCAGAGTGCGCGGGCGCCTGCGGCATTGCGGCCGATGGTCGTGGTTCGTGAACGAAGCGGTGGCATTTCGATGGTCCTCGGGTCGCGGGGGCTGACGTGCGACGGCGCAGAGCTCGCTCGGCGGCGGCTTTACGTTACTCCCGCCGCTGGGTGCCCCCGACATGTCGGTCATGGTCGGCGCTGGGTGTCAGTCCGTGTGTTTCGGTCTCGGCTTGTTCGGTTCGTCGCCGCCAGTGGTGTGGTCGACGCCGACGGTGTTGCCGGAGGTGCCGGACCGTCGAGAGTGATGGGGGCGCAGGGGATCGGTGCTCCCGGCTAAATCATCCCATCACTTAGTGTCGTCGGCTTCGCCGGTCTTGGGGACACCGTTGGTGCGCGAGGCGTCGTCGGCGGGTTGCGTCTCTCCGTCGCCGTCCGCGGTCTCATTGGAGGCGTCGTCCGCGGCGGCTTCCTCCGGCACCGCGAACGGATCCGGGATCCGCCCGTTGGACGCCGTCGCCAGATCGCGCAGCCGGTCGTAGCTCACCGCGGGCAACTTCGCCTCGGTGCCGTCGGTCAGGTCGGCGCGCACGTATCCGCGTTTCGGAATCCGCACGCCCTTCACCCGTGCCCAGTCCAGATGACGCGAGCCGAACAGCGTCCGCAGGTCCAGTCCGGCATCCGACACCGTGGTCTGCGTCCGCAGCACCCACGCGAGCACCACGACCGGGATGAGCAGCAGCCACCACAGTCCGGCCGGCCAGCCGACGAACGGGAAGAACACGCACATCAGCAGGATGAATACGCCGAGGAAGGCCAGTCGTGGGATGCGGATCACATGGGCGTTCGCGGCGCTACCCGTATCCGTCGTCCCGGCGGACGTATGGGACGATTCAGAAGGTGGCACGGACTGATGCGGTGATGACACACCTCCATCCTCGCATCCTGGTGAACGGACACAAGCAACCGCACTGTCCCACATAATGGGACACCAGAAGTCATCTGTTTGACTCCTCGGTTCACATCCGCTTAACGTCGTGCGCGTGAATCGAAACGAGTTGCTCGTACTCGGCCGGCGCGTCCAGCGTTGAGCCTGACCCACTGAGTCGAATACGTCAGCTCGCGTTGCGACGCGCCACCCTCGATCAGCCCTGTGCTGTCGGGGGCTTTTTTATGTTCGGACTAATGTCAGGGCGGATGCTCGTCCGGGCCAATGCCTCGAGGCACACAATCCGGGGTCGGAACGACAACCAGTAAGGAACGAAGACGGTGAGCGCACCTACCGCACGGCCCGGGCCCTCGGCCCGCAGGCCAGCGCCTTCGGCGAATCAGCAGGCAACGCCCGCTGCCAACGCGACGCCCGCGGCCAACCGCCGCCAGGTCCCGCCCGAGCGGGTCACCGGCGCGCAGTCGGTCGTACGTTCGCTCGAGGAGCTCGGCGTCGATACCGTGTTCGGCATTCCGGGCGGTGCGATCCTCCCCGTCTACGACCCGCTGTTCGACTCCACCAAGGTGCGCCACGTCCTCGTCCGGCACGAGCAGGGCGCGGGTCATGCGGCGACCGGGTACGCGCAGGCCACCGGCAAGGTCGGTGTGTGCATGGCCACATCCGGCCCCGGCGCCACCAACCTGGTCACCCCGATCGCCGACGCCCAGATGGATTCGGTCCCGATCGTGGCCATCACCGGCCAGGTCGGCCGCGGCCTGATCGGCACGGACGCGTTCCAGGAAGCCGACATCTCCGGCATCACCATGCCGATCACCAAGCACAACTTCCTGATCACCGACGGCGTCGACATCCCGCGCATCATCGCGGAGGCGTTCTACCTCGCCGCCTCCGGCCGCCCGGGTGCCGTGCTGGTCGACATCCCCAAGGACGTGCTCCAAGCCCAGACCTCCTTCAGCTGGCCGCCGGAGATGCGCCTGCCCGGCTACCGTCCGGTCACCAAGCCGCACGGCAAGCAGGTGCGCGAGGCCGCCAGGATGATCATGGAAGCCAAGGCGCCGGTGCTGTACGTCGGCGGCGGCGTCATCAAGGCCGAGGCCTCGGCCGAGCTGCTGCAACTGGCCGAGCTGACCGGCATTCCCGTGGTCACCACGCTGATGGCACGCGGCGCGTTCCCCGACAGCCACCAGCTGAACATGGGCATGCCCGGCATGCACGGCACCGTTGGCGCCGTGGGCGCGCTGCAGAAGTCGGACCTGCTGATCACCCTCGGCGCGCGCTTCGACGACCGCGTCACCGGTCAGCTGGATTCCTTCGCGCCCGGCGCCAAGGTCATCCACGCCGACATCGACCCGGCCGAGATCGGTAAGAACCGGCACGCCGACGTCCCGATCGTCGGCGACTGCCGCGAGGTGATCGTCGAACTCATCGAGACGCTGAAGGCCGACCCGGCCGCGGGCGACGCTCTGCCGCTGGCGCTCGGCGAATGGTGGACCTACCTCGACGGCATCCGCAAGGCCTACCCGCTGGGCTGGACCCCGCCCGCGGACGGGTCGCTGTCGCCGGAGTTCGTCATCGACGCGCTCGGCCGCCTGGCTGGACCGGACGCGATCTACTGCGCCGGCGTCGGTCAGCACCAGATGTGGGCCGCGCAGTTCATCAAGTACGAGAAGCCGCGCACCTGGCTGAACTCCGGTGGTCTCGGCACCATGGGCTACGCCGTCCCGGCCGCGATGGGCGCCAAGATGGGCGCGCCGGACAAAGAGGTGTGGGCGGTCGACGGTGACGGCTGCTTCCAGATGACCAATCAGGAGCTGGCCACCTGCGCCATCGAGGGCGTGCCGATCAAGGTCGCGCTGATCAACAACGGCAACCTGGGCATGGTCCGCCAGTGGCAGACGCTGTTCTACCAGGAGCGTTACTCCAATACCGAGCTGGGCACGCACTCGCTGCGCATCCCCGACTTCGTCAAGCTCGCCGAAGCCCTCGGCTGCCACGGCATCCGGGTCGAGCGCGAAGAGGACGTGGAGGCCGCCATCCGCGAGGCACAGTCGATCAACGACCGCCCCGTGGTGATCGACTTCATCGTCGGCAAGGACGCCCAGGTGTGGCCGATGGTCGCCGCGGGCACCAGTAACGACGAGATCATGGCCGCCCGCGGCATCCGCCCGCTGTTCGACGAGGACGAGCAGGCCGCCGAGCCGGCTGTCATCCACGAGGCGATGTCGCATGAACAGACAAGGTGAACCACGGATGAGTACCACCCACACCCTCAGCGTTCTCGTCGAGGACAAGCCGGGCGTGCTGGCGCGGGTCGCTGCGCTGTTCTCCCGCCGCGGCTTCAATATCGAGTCGCTGGCGGTCGGCGGCACCGAGCTGCCCGAGATCTCGCGCATGACCATCGTCGTCACCGTCGAGGACCTGCCGCTCGAGCAGGTCACCAAGCAGCTCAACAAGCTGGTGAACGTCATCAAAATCGTGGAGCAGGACTCCGACAGCTCCGTCGCCCGCGAACTGATCCTGGTGAAGGTCCGCGCGGACGCCAGCGTGCGGACCCAGGTGATCGAGGCCGTCGGGCTCTTCCGCGCCAAGGTCATCGACGTCTCCCCGGACGCGCTCACCGTCGAGGCGACCGGAACCCGGTCCAAGCTCGACGCGCTGCTGCGGATGCTGGAACCGTATGGCATCCGCGAGATCGTGCAGTCCGGCGTCGTCGCGGTGGGACGTGGACCCAAGTCCATCACCGCCACCCGGTGACGCGGCGGGGCGGCGCACACCGATGGGGCCGCCCGGCCAGTGGCGGCCACACGCTAACCTTTCTCCGATCGACGGTTGGCGTGCCGCCCTCCCCGCGCGAGCGGGAATGATCGTCTCCCGCATACGCGGGGGTGATCCGATCCAGAAACTTGTAAACCGACACCGGCGCAAGCACGGTGTGCCCCGCCTCGCGCGGGGATGACCTCGGAAGGAACCACAGTGGCAGTCGAGATGTTCTACGACGACGATGCCGACCTGTCGATCATCCAGGGCCGCAAGGTCGCTGTCATCGGCTACGGCAGCCAGGGCCACGCGCACTCGCTGAGCCTGCGCGACTCGGGCGTCGAGGTGCGCGTCGGCCTCGCGGAGGGCTCGAAGTCGCGTCCGAAGGCCGAGGAGGCGGGCCTGACCGTCGGCACTCCGGCCGAGGTCTCGGCCTGGGCCGACGTCATCATGGTGCTCGCGCCCGACACCGCGCAGGCGTCGATCTTCACCAATGACATCGAGCCGAACCTGAAGGACGGCGACGCGCTGTTCTTCGGCCACGGGCTCAACATCCACTTCGGCCTGATCAAGCCCCCGGCCAACGTGACCATCGGCATGGTCGCGCCGAAGGGCCCGGGCCACCTTGTTCGTCGTCAGTTCGTCGACGGCAAGGGCGTTCCGGCGCTGATCGCCGTCGAGCAGGACCCGAAGGGTGAGGGCCAGGCCCTGGCGCTGTCCTACGCCAAGGGCATCGGTGGCACCCGCGCGGGCGTCATCAAGACCACCTTCAAGGAAGAGACCGAGACCGACCTGTTCGGTGAGCAGGCCGTGCTCTGCGGTGGCACCGAGGAACTGGTCAAGACCGGTTTCGAGGTCATGGTCGAGGCCGGCTACGCGCCGGAGATGGCCTACTTCGAGGTGCTGCACGAGCTGAAGCTGATCGTCGACCTGATGTACGAGGGCGGCATCGCGCGGATGAACTACTCGGTGTCCGACACCGCCGAGTTCGGCGGCTACCTGTCCGGCCCGCGGGTCATCGACGCCGACACCAAGAAGCGCATGCAGGCGATCCTCAAGGACATCCAGGACGGCAGCTTCGTCAAGCGCCTCGTCGCCAACGTCGAGGGCGGCAACAAGGAGCTCGAGGCGCTGCGCAAGCAGAACGCCGAGCACCCGATCGAGGTCACCGGCGCCAAGCTGCGCGGCCTGATGAGCTGGGTCGACCGGCCGATCACCGAAACCGCCTGAGTTCCAGGCTGATTCGCGCGGTGGCCCGCTCCGGTTCCGGAGCGGGCCACCGGCGTCTTCGCCGGTCGGCGCACGACAACGGCCCGGCACCTCGCGAGCGCCGAGCCGTTTCGGTTTCTAGCTGCTGCCGAACAGGCCGGGTGGCCGGCCGTGATCACCCGGGCCGCCGCCCCACCAGCCGAAGAACGGGTTGTTGTTGCAGCTCCAGTTCTGGAACGGGCCGAAGTCGCAGTTATGGCCGGGGTAATGGCGGTTGTGCCTGACCTCGGTGACCCCAGGGGAGGTGTCCGCGGAGGCGGGCACGGCCAAGGCGGTTAATGGAACCGCGGCGATCGCACCGGCCACGACCACCCGGGCCAGGCGGCGGCGTGCGGTGCTGGTTGTCGAGAACAACGTGGATCCTTCTTTCACTCTGCGGTGAGCGGTTCGCCCACCATCCCCCCGTTGCGGGTTTGTCCGCGGCCTAGCCACACGGATAGGTCGGGATCAACTGGGTCGCCGCTGCTTCGCGGACGCGTTCACCGACGGGGCAGCGACTGCACGTCTCCACTCTTGCGCACTTGTCCAGAAAGGTCACGGGGGTTGGCTCCCCAGCGGGCAAAATCAAACTGCGGTATTAGGGGCTTCCCCCTAGCCACTGTTTTGAAAGTGGGTGAGGGTGGGCAGTTGCCCGCTCTCACCCGTGTCGGAGCCATTGGTTGATGGCAGCGATGCGGATGGTGGC